>JAQTSP010000016.1 GCA_028711205.1 Eubacteriales bacterium
AATAATCCAATTAAAAATATTGTACATCATGGCCTCCTGTTTGACAAACATTTCCCAGCATTTTTATTAACCATATAAAATGGTATGTTTTATTATTATTTGATATGTATTGACAACCGGATACATACCATTATAAAATAATTTTATAAATATATCCTGTGACTTGTTTATTCTATCAGCTTATTTGAAGGATCTCATATATGGTATTTAGTACTCCGGTTTTTTTATTTATTTTTTTGCCTATTACTATTTTAATATATTATTTGTCACCGCAAAAAATCAGGAATATGATTTTGCTCATAGCCAGCCTGCTCTTTTACGCTTGGGGCGAACCGAAAATGATCATCATATTACTGATTTCCATTATATTAAACTATTTATTCGGTTTGTTCATTAATAGCGCAAAAAAAGCCGCTGCAAAAAAGATACTGCTTGCCATCGCTGTATTGGTCAATATTTGCATATTGATCCTCTTTAAATATGCCGGTTTTATTGTGGTTAATATTAACCGGATATTGCATATTAGTCTGGCAGCACCAAATATTCCGTTGCCCATCGGAATCTCATTTTTTACTTTCCAGGCGCTGTCGTACGTTATTGATGTATACAGGAACGACGGTAAAGTTCAAAAGAATATACTGTCTCTGGCCCTTTATATATCATTTTTCCCGCAGCTTATCGCCGGGCCCATTGTCAGATATAAGGATATTGAAGATCAAATACAAAACCGTCATGTTGATTACAAGAAGATGACTGAAGGTGTGCAAAGGTTCATTATCGGTTTGTCAAAAAAAGTGTTGATCGCCAATACGGTCGCATATACAGCAGATTGTATTTTTAGCGTTGACGTGGGAAACTGGACAACAGGCATGGGATGGTTGGCAATCATCTGCTATACATTGCAGATTTATTTTGATTTCTCGGGTTACTCCGATATGGCGATCGGCCTTGGTAAAATGTTTGGGTTCGAATTCCTGGAAAACTTTAATTATCCATACATTTCTTCTTCAATACGGGAATTTTGGAGAAGATGGCATATCTCGTTATCAAGATGGTTTCGAGATTATCTCTATATACCGCTGGGAGGCAGCCGGGCCGGCAAATTGCGTATGTACTTGAACCAATTGATCATATTTATACTCTGCGGTATGTGGCATGGCGCAAGCTGGAACTTTCTGATATGGGGCCTGTTACATGGAACGTTTCTGGTTCTTGAACGCATGACACCGGGCAGGCTGCTTGGAAAAGTTGCCCGGCCCTTCCGCCACGTCTATACCATGCTTGTTGTCATCATTGCCTGGGTATTTTTCAGAGCCGAATCATTAACCGATTCGGCAAGCATTGTCATGACTTTGTTTGGGAAAGAAACAACAGGCAGCGGATACAACGCTGTGCAATACCTTACACCGTTATTGATAGTTGTTATCGGAATAGGAATCGCCGTGTCAACAGGGCTGCCGACAGCATTGTTAAATAGATTTAAGCATGCATGCAAAAAAAGAGCCGGCATTGCCGTTAATATATTGACTATATTAGGGTGTATTTCATTGTTATTCCTGGCGGTTATCACACTTGCATCTGATGCATATAACCCGTTTATATATTTTAAATTCTAAGAAAGGATCAAAATATGGCGAAAGAACAAAAGGCAATACACATAATACTGTTTTGGGCGTTTACCATACTATTATTATTGCCATTCGCCTTGATGCCGGTTTTAGGTGCTTCTTTTGACACAAGTGTTGAAATGCGCGAATCAGCACCCAGCCCTGAATTATCTTTAGTTAAGTTGGCAGATTTTCCAAAACTCTACGAAGATTATTTCAGTGATAATTTTGCTGCAAGAAATAATTTTGTTAACCTGAATTCATTCATCAGGTATGCCATATTCAATACGTCTTCAACAGATAGCATTGCTGCCGGGAAGGACGGATGGCTATACTATACTGATGAGGAGAATATCGATCTGCTCAGATCGAGCGGCATGTACAGCGAAGAAGAGCTGGAAGCTTTCTTTGACAACATTGTGATGATGCAAAACTATTATGACAGCAAGGGCGTTGAATTCATTATTGTGCTGATCCCGAGTAAATCTACCGTGTATCCCGAATATATCTGTGGATTCGATGAACAAAGCAATGCCTACACCCCCATAGATCAAGTAACCGACTATATTATAAGCAATGATCCAAGCATTCATATTATTAATGTGAAGGATGAATTATTAAAATACAAAGATGATATACGATTGTATTTTAAAACCGATACACATTGGAATTATGAGGGCGCATACATCGGTTACCGATATATTATTGAATATCTTAATGATAGCATGGTTATAGATTCACAACCACAAAATGTTTTATTTGAACCGAATACCAAGCTGATGGATTTAAGCAAAATGCTGAACATTGGCGGACTGTATGACATGGATGAGGCATATAATATATCCGTGTTACCATCAAACCATACAGAAGAATACAGCGATGAGGGCCTCGAAGAAACAATCAACGGCATTGCGAATCCGTTTGAGATTCATATGTATGAAAATAATGATGCCGACAACCTTTCAGTGCTTATTTTTCACGACTCATTTATTGCTTCCTGGAACATGAAGGGACTGCTGTCGGCGCATTTTTCAAAAACAGCATTTATTTGGACTTATTATCAAAGCCCGCAGATTATCGACCTCATTAATCCGGACGTGGTGATACTTGAATGTACCGAACGTTATATCAGGGAGGCGCTCATGACTTTCATGCCGGATTTACCGGATTACAGAAAAGGCTCATGATACTCGTGCAGGGGCCCCTTTGTGCCGATCTCGTTTTTTGGATGGCTATTCACAGCAAATAAACAAAAACTACGCATGCTTTTTGATTAAATTGATCAGCGCCTTTATTTCCTTGAAAAAAACAGATCCGTTTATAGCTATATAAATCATGAATACGGCCAGCCCTTTGACGGCGGCAAAGATAAGCCTGGCAACAAGCTTTTTTGTATGATATATTACTATTAAGGTTAACCCTGCCCCATTATTATAGAAAGTAAATAAGCAAATCAGATTAAAGGAGCTTCTATGAACATCGGAGTAATCGGTACAGGTTACGTGGGACTGGTACAGGGCGTTATACTCGCAGAATTTGGCATGAATATCGTATGTATGGATATTTCCAAAGATAAGATCGATATGCTCAACCGTGGCGAACTGCCGATTTTTGAACCAGGTCTCAAAGAACTGCTCGATAAAAATGTTGCTGCAAACCGGCTGCGGTTTACAACCAATATCAAAGATACGATAAACAGCGACGTCATCTTTATTGCCGTGGGGACACCACCAAAAGATGATGGTAGCGCTAATGTCAAATATGTACTGGACACCGCAAAAAACATTGCAACGCACATGGACAAATATAAGGTGATTGTCAACAAATCAACCGTTCCGGTAGGCACAGGCAGGCAAGTGACAGGTATCGTGCAACAAACACTTGATGCATGTGGCAAAGAGACAGACTTTGATGTGGTATCCAATCCGGAATTTTTACGCGAAGACAAAGCGGTGAGAGACTGCCTGACACCCGATCGCATCATCATCGGTACAACCTCCGAAAAAGCGAGGAAAATCATGCAGCGCGTGTACAGCGTACTATATCTCAACAAGACGCCATTTTTGTTTACCAACCTTGAAACAGCAGAAATGATCAAATATGCATCCAACGCATTCTTGGCCGTGAAGATCAGTTTCATTAACGAAATGGCGCTGCTGGCCGAAAAAACCGGCGCTGATATACAACAGATTGCACAGGCAATGGGTATGGACGGCCGTATATCACCGAAATTTTTACACGCCGGCCCCGGGTTTGGCGGCTCCTGCTTTCCAAAGGATACGCGCGCCATCGTTGATACTGCAAGACAACACGGCGAAGAAATGATGGTTATTGATGCGGCAATCCGTGCCAACGAAAAGCAGAAACAAAAGATGATCCATAAAATCCGTTTTACCCTCAGCGAATCAGGCGACCTGTCCGATATGACCATCGGTATCCTCGGGCTGTCATTCAAACCGGACACCGATGATATACGCGACGCACCGTCCCTTGACATCATCGGCGGCCTGGTTGATGCGGGCGCACACATCAGAGCATATTGCCCCGAAGGCATTGAAGCAGCCAAAGGGCATCTTGTGCACATCGGCCATGTGATAACATATGCCGCAAACGAATATCAGGCGGCCGAAGGTGCAGACGCGCTCGTTCTCGTCACAGAATGGAATCAGTTTCGCGGGCTGGATCTGCAGCGTATCAAACAAAATATGCGGGGTAGGTTTTTCTTTGATTTGAGAAATGTTTTCGCGGGAAGACCAGAGCTGGTCGCAGAATTTAATTATTTCGGTGTCGGCAGGTAATCAGTACCATTGAAAATTCATAGCCGTTTTTTATAGCTGGTAATAGCCTTTATACCAGTCAATAAATTTTTTAATACCGCTTTCTATACTTGTGCATGGTTTGAATCCAATCGCTTCTTCCAAATCGTCAACATCGGCATATGTTCTGACAACATCTCCTGGCTGCATATCGAAATATAATTTCTTTGCCTTTATTCCGATACAATCTTCTATAACAGAAATAAAATCCTCAAGCTTAACTGGCGTATTGTTACCTATATTATAAATCTTATATGGCGCGCTGCTGCTGCTCAAGTCTCCGTCGATATCGTTCCAGTCGCTGTTGCACCGGGGAATCACAGTTAAAAGCTGATACATTCCTTCAGCAATGTCGTCAATATACGTAAAATCACGTTCCATTTGCCCATGATTGAATACCTTGATAGGCTGGTGTCGGTATATCGCGTCCGCAAATGAATAGTATGCCATATCCGGCCGTCCCCACGGTCCATAGACCGTAAAAAAACGCAGCCCTGTCGTCGGGATATCATACAAATGGCTGTAAGAGTGTGCCATCAGCTCGTTGGCCTTCTTGGTGGCCGCGTATAAACTGACCGGATGATCTACCGGATGATCTGTTGAAAAGGGGACCCTCGAATTGCCGCCATAAACCGAACTGGACGATGCGTATATCAAATGTTTGACACTGCTGTGCCTGCAGGCTTCCAAAATATTGACAAAACCAATGAGATTGGAATCCACATACGCATACGGATTGACGATACTGTATCTGACGCCGGCCTGTGCTGCAAGGTTGATAACATAGTCAAATGCATATTCTTCAAATAATGCATCGATGCTTTTCTTATCCTTTAAATCAATTTGATAGAACGTATAACCCTGCTTCTGTGTTAAAATATCTTTACGTGCGGTTTTAAGCGTAACATCATAATAATCGTTCATGTTGTCAAGCCCGATAATACAAAAGCCTTTATCCAGCAAAAGTTTGGCAAGATGAAATCCGATAAAACCAGATGCCCCTGTGATTAAAATAGTTTTAGTCATTCTTATAATCCGCTTTCCTTTTATTTTTAATTCTGTTGACAATGCTGCGGGTATATTGCAGTGCATATCCCCGAATGTCCTTGCCGATCAGCAGAATGATGCCACTATAGAGCGCGATACATACGCTGCCATAAATAATGAAATTAGCCGGCGCACCAAAGCTGAATTGACTTTTTGCGAACAGCAGCAATACTGTCGTCAAAGCGGCAGAAAACGCGATGATCATCGCATTTTTTAATATCGGCCGCCAGAGTATAAACTCGCGGCAGCTCAGCGCCTGTATGGCGCTGTTGACAATGGTGGAAACAATCAGCGCCAGCACAGCACCGATAGCGCCCATTGACGGTACCAGGAGTATATTCAGCAGTATGTTGAGCCCCAGCGAAATGAGTATCGCCGTCAGCATCGTTTTGGTCCGTCCCAGCGGCCGTAAGAGTAGCACGAGAACGCTTTGCTCCAGCATAAATACGATCGGATAGACAGATAACACGCGGAGTACCGGTGCAACACCCGCATACTCAGTGCCAAAGAAGAATGACACAAAGTCGTTCCCTACGGCGATAATACCCGAAGCAACCAGCAGCGTCTGGAATAGCAGAACAGAAAAAATCTTTGCAAAATATTCGCGCATCTTATCATAAGATTTGCTGCCCACACACTTTGACATGCGTGGGCTTGCCACGGATACAAGTGCTGCCGTCAGTATGATCAGCATACGCGCTACTTTAAGCGCCTGATCATATATGCCCGTTACCGCCTCCCCCGCAATACCGTATACAAAAAAGCGGCCGGTCTCGACAAATACCATGGCCAGCAAAAGGGGAATCATAAATGGAACGGCTTCTTTGATCACCTCTTTATCAATCCATTTTATCGAAAAAATCCGGTATGTCCCCGCGAATTTTTTCAGGTTGAAAAACATCGACAGATTGCCAAGAAAAGCCGCGACGATGTAAATTAACGAATATATGATGATATCATCCTTGCTTTTGACCAGTATAAAAATTAACGCCACCGCGATGATCTTAACGAATATGTTACGCGTGATCGTGATCCTAAACTCCTCCTGCCCGTTGTAAAACCAGCAGATATCGACGGTTGCGTTCAATATCAGAAACGCATTGACCGCATAAATCCATCCAACCTCAGACATCCCGGTAATCAGCAAAGGCAGGATAATACTTGGGATCAAAAACAGCACTGTTGTGAACACCTGTGTGCTGAAAATGTGCCGGAAGCGATCAAGCATCACCATCTTATCTTCATGCGCCATCGCGATGGATCTTGTACCATAGATCAATACTCCAAACTGAGCGGCAATCGTCACAATCGTAAATATGGATTGCGCCGTGGAAAACATGCCCATCTGTGCCGGCAGTATGATTCGCGTCACGTAAGGCACCGTGATCATTGGCACGATAATGTTCAGCGCATTGTATATGAGATTATAAATATAGTTTTTTGCAATTCTATTTTTCAATAAAAGCTCCGAAAATCTTGTTTTTTTTGTAATACAGTAAAGTATATAAAAATCTTTTATAACGGTTTGCAACAAATACCGTATGGTACCAGCTCGAATCAACTGTAACCCCAAATCGCTTCTGTAGCTCGCCCAGTACTGCCGGACCATCTATATTGATAATATTCTTTACTCGTTTTGTGCTTGCCATACTGCATTTATAAAAATCGCGAATGCCACGGCTGGTTTCTGGAAAGTAGTTTCGAGTAATACTATTATTATGAATTCTGTAGTTTACTAGCGGCTCGTGCAGATAAGCAAGTTCACCCATAAGAGATTGTCTCAAAGTGATAAAATAATCCGGCTCCATAATTCCTTCCGGTAGTGGTAGAAGAGACTCCAGGCCTGAATTTCGAAATGCAAGTGTATTTGCTGAATATCGGCAACGCTTGTGCAACAGGTCTTCAAACCCCGCTCTTGTCTTATCAAACTTTATATATGCATATTCTGATTCCAGTAACGTTTTGCCCTTCATATCGATTAGTCGCCTGTTACAAAGCACCGCACTGCATTCGGGATGAACCTGCAGAAACGAAACCTGTTCCTCAATCTTTCTACTGTCCCATATGTCATCATGATCTGCAAGAAGAATGAACTCACCGGTTGCCCAGGACATTGCATCACTGATATTGATGCACAATCCGACGTTTTTATCACGCACATTAACCTTTACATAAAAATCAGTGTTCTCTTTCCCCGAATGCCATTCTTCAATGATTGTTAAAGTATTATCGGTAGAATGGTCATCACTAATAATAAGCTCAATTGGACGATATGTCTGCATAATGATCGAATTCAGCATTTCAATGATATATTTTTCTGCCTGATAAACCGGCATAACAACCGTTGCTAAACTTTTTTTCATATTAATCCCTTTCTTCACGAATCGCCTTATTTCTTATGCAAGTCCATAAAGCTAAACATATAATTTTCTCGCACATTGTTTCCCAGTAGTCCGATGTCCTCATATTGATAACCGTTTTTCCAGACGATATATGGAAAAGACAACTGGTCTCTTTTACTGAACCGGCAAAACTGATCCCACCAGCCATTCATCAGATTGATACAGGCGGTTTCGTTGTGCTTTCTGACAATAACGTTTGCCTCATATAAGCCAAACTGCCTTGGCATTCCCTGTTCCTTATAATAATCCAGTTGTTCTTTGATTTTTTGACGTGTTTCCTTACCATATATTATACACGCTTCACCCTCATCGTAAATACAGCAGCGTTGATAATGGCGATGCATCGCGATACCAGTCAACCCAATTTTTTGTATCAGGCGGGATGGATCAGAAATGACGCGAATATTTCCGTCAATGTAAATAGAATACTCATAGTCTTTAAACAACAAATGCGGATATATTTTGAAGTATCTGTTTATTGTCACGCTATTGTTGTCCGCGCACTGATAATACGCATTCGGATTAATGTATGTATAGACGCTTTCATGATGGGGTACTCTATCTGAGATCAGATAAAAATCACAATTTTCTGGCACATGGAGAGGTTCCGCCACATCATCATAACCGCCCATTACACACGTATAGACGGCTATTCTCGGCGGTATGTTCCTTAATGGGAGAATTGGAGACGCTGCTCCCTTCGGACCGGGAAAATTCTTTTTCCGCAGTCTTTTTTCTCTGTTTTTATTGTGTATTCTGTTTATGAATTTTCTTAAAATGGTTCCAAATTTAAGGCCCTTTAAGTCTTTCCCCAAGTTGACCAATGTCGTACCCTTCAAATATTCGGGCGAAGACAAGAGCGTGGCTTTTTCTTTGTTCAACTGTTCCAAGGCAATTATAAGCTTATCCCGTTCTGAGAGCTGGGGCATTTTGTTACCTCCTGTATTCAATGCTTGCTCATTTTCCGTGTTTTAATACATATTTAAAGTCGTCAACGATCCCCTGCGGTCCCATCAGTTTGATATAGTCGGAAATGTGCCAAAGCGCAGATATCCAACAACCAATCTTTCTTGTTGAGAGTATCCGGCACCTCATTCCCGTCAGGCGCCGATATTTTTGCAGCACCTTTTTCTGTGTCGGATCCAGATACTTTTGCCACGAAGCGCTTATAAAAGCGCCTGCTCTTTCATACTCGTTTTCCGCTCTGACGGTCCTCTTGTCTAAATCGGCGTTCATTGAAAACCTGGATGCCATTGACAGTTTAATAAGGCCGATCGTGTTATCTGAATGAATACGATAATCAATTAGTTCTTCGTTATAAAAATACAGGCCATTTAATATAGCACCATAAATATTCAGCTCCCAGTCATGCGGACATAGCTTTGAATAATGATCCACGAAAAGAGCCCTGCATTCTTTTACAAAAGCCGCGGTGCAGCCGGGAGAGATATTCCTCCAAATAATATCATCGAAGCCAAATTTCTTTAAGCTGCCTCGTCTGATATTCCCTCTGATAAGATTATGGTTGGAACGGTTGAATCTTGTTTTAAGAGGTACTTCTTCTCCTTCTTCATTGATCTCTCGGAAACCCGTGTTCAATACCTTGATGTCTTTATGTGTATAAAACAGGTGCTCCATTCTCTCAACCTTGTCATGATGCCAAACATCGTCCTGATCGCAAAGAAAGATGATATCACCCGTCGTATGCAATACCGCCTGATAAAAGTTTTCAATAAATCCGATATTGCGGCTATTGACTTTGAATGTCCAGTTATTTAAGCCGTTTTCCTTAATAAACGCTTCAACAACGTCCGCGGTCCTGTCGGTCGAACAGTCGTCAAAAATAACGACTTCATCAGCCTGCCGCGTTTGATTGAATATCGATTGCAGCTGCGTTTTTATATACCGTTCGCCGTTATACGTTGTCATTGCTATAGAAATTTCTGGCACGCTCTGCCACCTGCTTTCAAACGGTAGTTCCTAAATGCAGTCCTAAATTAGGAATATAAGCATCTTCATAGACTTTATCCATAGCTAGTCTATTATGTGCCTCCATACTTCTCCGAGCACCTTTTAACGGCCTCCAGATACCTGTAACCGCTCCTTGTGTCCGGCTCAAGATATGTGCCCTCAGCCCATTCGTTCCACGCATTGATAAAAATGATCTTCTCCGTGTTTGCTGATGCCATCGTTTTCTGGCAGAGCCTGTCCAGCCAGTATTCAAAGCGCTCGGGCGTACAGCCCTGGTATATCGTCGCCCGTTCCTTATACCTCGCAGCGTTGTCCCACTCCAAAAACATTGAAGGGAACACTGGCCGTTTTTCTTTTTCGATATCCGAATCAATCATGTTGCGGCAAACAGTCTCAAAATCATATATCCTGTAGGTTTTACGGGCGTTTTTTGCCAGCGAACGGATCACATTGAGCATCCCTTCGGGGAGCCGGCGCAAAAGTCGGTAGAGCCCCGCGCTTTTCCCCAGCATCGCCGGGCTGTTAACTGTTTCGAACGGCTGAAAATGCATGCATGCGTCGAAGCTGTCGAGTATGTCCATGCTTGCCCATTCAGACGATTTGACGGCGATCATGTAGAGCCCGTCGATCCCGCTTTCTCTGGCCCGTTTCTGCCAGTAAGCAATCATATCATCGCGCTTTTTAACGAGATGCGGCCGATAGATCGTGAATATCGGTTTGCCGTCGATACGGATATATCTGTCGTCCCGGAAAAAATCCAGCAGATATAAAAAATGCTCCTCCCATTTTTCGATACTCGGTTCGTGCGTCTGTTCGATGAGCACCTTGTCCTTCGTGCCTTCCCATCGGGTCGTCCAGCGCTCGTTGGCCCAATTCAACGCAAATTTTATATCCCATTCCTTATGATGCAGTATGTGTTCCTTGGGCACTTTCAGCATCTGCCTGCCGTCAAACCAGTAGTGATAGATATTAAAGCCATAGATGCCATATGTTTTCGCCAGATCGATTTGCCATCTGATCGCCTCCGGCTTTGACAGGTCATAATAGTTGTTATTCAGCGGAACACGCGGCTGATGATGCCCTTCAAAGACAGGCTGCCCGCTTTTCACGTTGGCCCAATCGGTAAACCCTTCGCCCCACCATTCGCTGTTTTCCTGTATCGCGTGAAACTGCGGAAAATAGATCGGAACTATCTTTATCTTGTTCATACTACGACTCCGTAAGCGTGGCGTTGTTGTTCTTTGGCGGGTTCTGTTGCTCAGCATCAAGACAGAAGAAAACAATCAATGACATGCCGCAAAATGTGAACAGAAACGGGTTTGTTTGAATGGACAGCGCAAAGACGATGCACGATATCAGCCATACCATAAACTCGCCGGGTTTTTTGTTTTTGTATTTGTTCTTGAATGCAGTATACACCATCGCAGCAATGAGAACAACCCATAGCACAAGCCCTGCAATTCCAAGTTTCATCAGCAGCATCGGCACTGTCGATTCGTACATATATGGAAACAGGCTGCTCCTGACACAATCTTCCGCATAGCTTCCGTACCCAAAGCCGATAACAGGGGACTCCTTCCATTTTTCGAGCAACGCAACGGTCTGTTCGGATCGCAGCGTGTTGCCGAATTCCGTTTCTGATGTTGAAGACTCGATCCTGTCAAATACATCGTCCTGCTCATCCGATAACCCTTTGACAACGGCCATTTCCGATGGGTTCAATTCCTCACCGCTTTGATACTTTTCGTTTATATTTTGTACATACTGCTCGGACAATGGCGCAATAAACAAATAATTGATTAGCACGAAAACCATGCAAATCCCGGCTGCCAGTATTAACTTGCCAAGCCATTTTTTACCCATCATGGTTTTGTGTACCGGAATGATGAATATGATAAGTCCGGTCATTGTGGAGATGAGCAGCGAACGCGTCAATGTACACATGATTGCTGCGATCAATAAAAAGAGCGAGATGTAGTGCCAGACCTTTTTATCTTTGCGGCCCAGTAAATAGAAAAAGGCAACAACCAGATAGATGGATGTCGTGGTTATAATACGCACAAAACCAAAGCCAAGTATGGGCGATGCGCCGCCGAAGAATCCGAAAGTAACAGCTGTCAGAAATGATTTGTAATATGCCAAATAACTGCCCGGGTCAAGGCTTT
Organism: Eubacteriales bacterium; assembly: GCA_028711205.1. Classification (GTDB taxonomy): domain Bacteria; phylum Bacillota; class Clostridia; order Christensenellales; family SZUA-584; genus JAQTSP01. Next base: position 12,009 of record JAQTSP010000016.1, read on the forward strand.
CCAGCACATACATGACAATGTGCCAGACTGCAAGCATGACCGTTATAAAGAGGAACTGTTTAATAATTTTTGCCCAATCCAGCTTGCCTTGCCGTATCAGAAAAACAGCGGGGAAATAGAGCGCCAATACAAACAGTGTATCGCCGTCATCGATGGCTGTTATCACGCTCGTTCCCTGAATGTACGGGATCAGCGTCATCCAAATGATGTTGACAATTAAAAAGCCAAAGACAAACCAATCGAGCTTATGGATTGTGATTTTTCGGGCAAAGAAAACGACATAAAGACAAAGGCCGATGAACGAGAGAGCGAAGAGAATTTTTCTGATAAACAGGCCGCCGATGATGATGACGTTGCCGCTTCCTCCAAGTATCAGTTCCACCAAAAATAAAAACAATATGGCGGAAAGTATTTTTTTGCAGATTTTTTCGATCTTAACGAATTTATGATTCTCTATCATCCTACTTCCTTTCTAGAAAAAACAACGTGATAAAATATAGAATATTTGCAAAGAAGCCCTGGCGCAAAACACTGTTATTTACCGAGATTTTTATCGACCTTATAGCGCTCGTCCTACACGCGCTACAGTACTCTTCAAGCACGTCCCGGCCTTTGAATGGGCTTTTGATATGCAAAAGCAGCGCCTCGCACTGTGCCACCCTTTTCTTTGTAATGCCGACTTGTTCCTCCCAGCCTGCCGTCACCCTTCTTATACGGTTTCCCAGGCTGCTGGCGGATGCCGTACCCGACGTGTTTAACGTATGCTGCCTGAACAGTATGCTCGGGCGATCGATATACGCTATCTTGCCCAATGCAGCCGCAATCAATGACACCCATGAGTCGTGAGCATATACCTGTTCAGGTACGGGAAATATATGCTGTACCAGCGCTCCGTTCATCATAGACGTGCATCCAAAAACAAAGGGCTGTGCAAGCAGCCTTTCAAACACATGGTCGGTGATATGTTTCAGATGCGCGCGCCGTCTGAACGACTCTGCGATTACCCGATCGCCCGATGCGTCCACCAGTTTAAGGTCGGTATGAACAAGTACGATCTCTGTGTCCTTTTCTTCCTCAGTCATGCGGTTAAGCGTCAGCGCGAGCTTATCCGGCAGCCATACGTCGTCCTGGTCACAAAACATGAAGTACTCAAATCGATGCAGTTGGTAAACCTCTTCGAGCGCACGCAAAAAATTTTGCGTTACTCCAACATTTTTCTCGTTTGTAAAAACTTTGATCCTTTGATCCGATTCACTTATTTTAGTGACAATTTCAACCGTAGCATCATCAGACTTATCGTCAAAAATAAACAGCTCCCAATCCGTATTTGATTGGCCAAGAATGCTGTCAAGCTGTTGCTTTATGTATTTTTCGCCATTATATGTGGCCATAATAATAGCAGTTTTTTTCATCATGTTTGTACGTTTCCTATTTTACGTGCGTTTTAAATTTTATACCACGCACCTTTTTGTTTCAATTCAGCTTTAAATAATCCGTAAGGATATTGACCCGCCATTTAATCATCATAAATATGCTGGATTTTTTTCGCCCCGTCATAGTTTCGCTGTGCCTGCGATAGTATAAAAGCGGCTCATCGATATATACGACGCTGCCGGCTTTTGATGCCACCATACCAAGCCACTGATCATGCATCGGCAGGTTTTTCGGAAAAGGCAACGCAGTATCCAAAAGCTCTATTCTAAACGCCATGCAACACCCGATAAATCGGTTCTTAATGATGTTTTGTATCACACTGGATGTGAATCTGCCGCCAAAAAACGACGGGCCAATGATGTTTCCTTCACTGTCAATCAGCGTACAGTCGTGAATTACCATGAGCGCATTATCGTCTTTTAATCGGGTTATGCACTTTTCAAGCTTTTCCTTATACCATATATCATCCTGATCCGAAAGAAATATGTAGCCGCCGTTTACCAGACGGAGCACGTTTTCAAAGTTTGCGATAACGCCTTTCCCGGGCCCGTCACAAACAAGAATCCTGCCGTCGTTTTTTGCATATACGGCCGCTATTTCTTTGGACGTATCGCCGGACGGGTCAACGGATATGATCAATTCATCATTTTCATCTAACTGGTCAATGATTGACTCAATCTGCTCCTTTAAATATGTCTCGCCGTTATAGACGGCCATCACAACCGAAACCCGCTTCCTCACCTTTTCTCTCGTTTCCATTTTCTCATATATCTCAGCATCGACTGTATTTGTATCAGAAAATACTTTAACTTCCTTGCGCCCGCACGGTCCCAGTGATGGCAGACGCTAAAAGCGGGGTTATACTGTGCGCGCGCAAACTTCCGGATACTCCTTGTCAAATCGGCGTCTTCAAAATATAAGAAATATCTTTCGTCAAAACCGCCGACTTTTTTCAACATCTCCGTTCTCAAAAACATAAAGCATCCCGTGGCGAACTCGATATCGAATGCCTTGTCCGCACCCATATCCAGCATCTCATATTCTTCGCGGTATTTCTTAAGCGGCTTGATGCCGATCCTGCGCGCCAGAAGATACACAATTCTGGGGTCCTTTTTGGGCAGAACCTGTACCTGGCCGTCAGGATACAGGACCTTTGGCGTCAGGACGCCGATATCGCCGTTATCGTCAAGATAGTCCGCCATATCACTGATAACATCGGCGTCAAAGAAAATATCCGGGTTGATGCAAACGTGATATTTGGAATCGATCATCCCGATGGCTTTGTTGTGCCCTGCACCAAACCCCAGATTCTTTTCGTTCTGTATCAATATGATACCGTATCCTTTATTCTTAACGATCTCCACGGTATTGTCCGTCGAACCATTGTCGGTCACAAAGATACGATACTTCACACGTTTGACATTTTTATATATTGCGTCCAGCAGATTTCCTATGTGTTTTTCATCGTTGTACGTGACGATCGACAACGATACTTCATACGCTGGCATATAACCTCTTTTTCACGTCAATTCACGATAATACTTGTTATAATAGTCCATGTAGGCGCCGCTGCGCACATCGCCCAGCCATTCCTTGTTATTAAGATACCACGCGATCGTTTCGTCCATGCCACGCTCAAACGTATAGGCCGGTTTCCATCCAAGTTCGCCTGTGATCTTGGCGTTATCGATCGCATACCGTCTGTCGTGCCCGAGCCTGTCCTCAACATGTCTGATCAGCGTGTCGGATTTTTGGAGCCGTTCGAGGATGAGCCTGACGATATCGATATTCGCTTTTTCATTGTTCCCGCCGATGTTGTACACTTCGCCCGCTCTGCCCTTTTCAAGCACCGCATCAATGGCGCTGCAATGGTCGCCGACGTGCAGCCAGTCCCTGATCTGCATGCCGTCGCCGTAAACGGGCAGGCTTTTATCTTCAAGCGCGTTGCCGATCATCAGCGGTATCAGCTTTTCGGGAAACTGATACGGGCCGTAGTTGTTGGAGCACCGCGTGATGTTGACAGGCAGCTTATACGTCTTGCTGTACGCCCTGACGATCAGATCGGCGGACGCTTTGCAGGCGGAATAAGGGCTGTTGGGCGCAAGCGGCGTCGTCTCTGTAAACATGCCGGATGCCCCGAGCGCACCATAGACTTCATCGGTCGAGACCTGCAAAAACTTAACACCGTCACGGTATACGGGGTAACCATCGCCGTCTTTGCCCGTTTGCCAGGACGACTTTGCGTTGTCAAGCAGGCACTGCGTGCCAAAAACATTCGTTTTTAAGAAAACTTCAGGCTCTTTGATACTTCTGTCCACATGGCTTTCCGCCGCAAAATTGACGACATAGTCAAAGCCATGCTCTTTAAACAAAGACGACACAAGCCCTGTGTCCGTAATATCGCCCTTGATAAAAACATATCTGTCGTTTGTTTCAAGGCTTTTTAAGTTTTCAAGATTGCCCGCATATGTCAGCGCATCAAGGTTCACAAAGGCCCAGTCCTGATGTTTGTCCACCATATATGATAAAAAATTAGAACCGATAAACCCCGCTCCGCCCGTCACCAATACCTTTTTCATAAATATATAAACTCCTTAAAACATTATTTTTAATTCGCTAAGCGCCGGAAGTTTTTTATCCTTTTCCGAAAGTACAACCTCGCCGACCTGCCGGGCCGGCCAGTCGATGCCGATCTCTTCATCGTCGTACCGTATGCCGCCGTCATATTCGGGATAATAGAGATTGGTGCATTTATACGAAAAGACGGCGATATCCGACAATACCAAAAAGCCGTGCGCAAACCCTTCGGACACATAAAACATGCGCTTGTTCTGCTCCGACAGCACGACGCCCTCCCATTTTCCGTAAGTCGGCGAACCTTTCCTTAGATCCACGCCCACGTCAAACACACTGCCCTGCAAAACGCGCACCAGTTTGCCCTGCGGATACTTCGTTTGAAAATGCAGGCCACGCAAAACGCCTTTTTTCGACTGCGATTCGTTATCCTGCACGAAAGTCATATGAAGCCCGATCTCGCTGAATTCCGCCCGGTTATACGTCTCCATAAAATAACCGCGTTTGTCCGCAAATATTTTGGGTTCCAATATGGTCAAACCGTCAATCGATGTGTCGATTCTTATTATTTTTGCCATGCCCTACCCTTTGCCTTTCGCGATTGAATCAATATACTGGCCGTATTCCGTCTTGATGAGCGGCTTTGCCAGTTCCCCAAGCTGCCCGCCGTCTATATACCCCATCCGAAAAGCAATCTCCTCGATGCAGGAAACATATAAGCCTTGTCTTTTTTGTATCGTCGCCACAAAATTGGACGCGGACAGAAGGTCGTCGTACGTTCCCGTATCCAGCCACGCGATGCCTCTGCCGAAAATCTCGACACGCAGATCGCTCATTTCAAGATATGTTTGATTCACAGTCGTTATTTCAAGCTCGCCTCTTTCAGACGGTTTGATGTTCTTTGCGATGTCGACGACCCTGTTGTCATAGAAGTACAAACCGGGCACCACATAATGTGATTTTGGCTGCTTTGGTTTTTCTTCTATCGAAACGACCCTTCCGTTTTCGTCAAATTCCACAACACCGTATGCATAAGGATTATTGACGTAATAACCAAATATCACCGCGCCATTGTCAAGCCTTGCAGCCCTCTGTACGCTCTCGGTAAAACCGTGCCCGTAGAAGATGTTATCCCCCAGCACCAGCGCGCACTTATCATTACCGACAAACTCTTCACCGATGATAAACGCCTCCGCCAGCCCGTTTGGCGCGTATTGTACCGCATATGAAAAGTTCATCCCGATCTCTTGCCCGTCGCCGAAAAGTTTTTCGTACAGCGGCAAATCCTCAGGCGTTGAAATGATCATGATATCCCTTATCCCCGCAAGCATCAGCGCCGATAACGGATAGTATACCATTGGTTTGTCGTATATCGGCAGCAGCTGTTTCGTCACCGATTTTGTAACCGGATAAAGCCTTGTTCCCGATCCGCCCGCTAATATAATGCCTTTCATCATTCCTCCCTAATCATCCAAATGATATAAATATTCGAAAAGTGAATCCTCCCAGTGACGAAAAACATTCATGTTTTGCTCTTTCAGCCTCGCGTTTTCAAGCACCGACCAGGCCGGGCGCTTGGCGGGGCGTTCAAACTCTTCGCTCGTCACAGGATTCACTTTCACGTCAATATTTTTTATCTCAAATATTTTTTTTGCAAAATCGTACCATGTACATACCCCTTCGCAGGTCGCATGGTAAATACCGTAATTACCGCCAGCCATCAGGCAAAAGATAGCCTCCGCCAGATCGGCCGTGGATGTCGGAGAACCAAACTGATCATTGACCACGTTCCATTCGTCACGTTTTTTTGACATATTCAGCATGGTCCTGACAAAGTTGTTGCCATCGCCATAAAGCCACGCGGTCCGCAATATATAGCTTTTTTCGCAAAGCTGCATGACGAATTCTTCGCCGGCCAGCTTGGTCTTGCCGTATACCGTGCTTGGCCTCGTTTCGTCAGACTCTATATACGGCCTTAACCGGCCGTCCTGCTTTATCCCTTCGCCTGAGAATACATAGTCTGTCGATACATGAAAAAGCTCTATATCGTATTTGCTGCACAGTATCGCGATGTTTTTCGGGCCGGTCGCGTTAATGCTGTATGCCGCTTCATAGTCGGATTCGGCAGCGTCAACATTTGTATACGCCGCACAATTGATGACAGTACCGTAATCGTTTTTTGATATGATATTATTGATGGATTTTATATCTGTTATGTCGATATCAGGTATGTCGTAAGCGTCAAACACAACATGATTTGCCGCTAACCTTTTTTGCATCTCTCTTCCCAGCTGTCCGTTCGAACCAATTATTAAAACCTTCATTCACTCGACCCTTTGTATATTACTCATAAATTTTACAAATGTTTAACTTTCGATAATATAAACGTAATATTTACGCTTGATTATATCAGTGAATCCAGCCATAAGTCAATAGCAAATATCCATAATTAAACAATTATTGAAAAAGACTAAAGCCAAATTTAAAATTTGCCGAGGATATAAATACGCGTAAAAACCAATAAAAATCTCAAATCTTATATCCATTGAATAGCCCTGCAATTGCAGCGCCTTTTATGACCGCATGTTCCACCTGGATCACTTTTGTATATACCCCGCGTTTATCTCTCAGCCAGTCCTGCAGATATCTCTCAATTTCATCTTTCATACCTTTCAGCTTGTAATAGGTTGAACCTTCGGCAGTGATACAAACCGGTTTATCCCTGCTTGCACCTTCACCCCACTTCACCGCGGCGCCGGCAACCTGCAATGCGGCCAATTTTGCCGCACGTTTAAT
>JAQTSP010000192.1 GCA_028711205.1 Eubacteriales bacterium
GAGTACAACAAAGAAAGTCGTTTTGATATTGACAGGTATCGTACTTGTATGCGTCATCGGCGCAGGCATCGTGCTGGGCGCGTATTTTGGCGGTGGCAACGATCTGTCGAGTTTCTTCAACCTGTTTGGGGAAAACAACATCACGGTCGATGAAAGCGAATCTCTCGATCTTGACGGCGTGTCGGACATCGTTGTCGCTTGTACTTCCGGTGATATTTTGATCGCGGAGGGAGACCAGGCAAGGGCAGAGCTTAAGGGAACTGTTTTAGCGAGGGAAGAACAGGACAAGTATCTGAGCGTATCCGAAAAGGACAGCGTGCTGACTGTCAGGTTTGATATCGTCCCGGTGTTCGGCAACGTTATCATGTCGGATATAAAGATGACGGTTTATCTGCCGAGAGAGCTGTTGATCGATATGCAGATAAACTGCGCGTCCGGGGATATTGCGATGCGGGGTGTGCGGTATGGCGATGTAAAGATATCGAACGCCAGCGGCAACGTGGATATCACCGGCTGCGAGGGCGGCGACATGGATATCGATATCTCATCCGGCAATATAAAAATCAGCGACGCGGTGTTTGACATCATCGGTATCATAGGCCGGTCGGGTAACATCAATGTCGAGAATACAGAGGGCGATCTCGGGGTGCAGAACACGTCGGGCGACGTCAATGTAATCGCGACGTACGGCACGCTTGATATCAGCGTGACATCGGGCAGCGTGACTGTCGATCTGTCCGGTGAGGAGGTCGCGGCGATGGATATCGGCGTCACCAGCGGCAACGCGATACTTTTTCTCGATCATGATGCGGCGTTTGATCTGACCGCAAAGACCATATCGGGGAATACCGATACGGATTTTGATATACTGGTCAGCGGCGTACCGGATTCATCGCCTGCCGGTGACAGTATTTCAGGTCAAGTTAACGGCGGCGGCGGCATGGTCAGCATCACGGTGACATCGGGGAATATATACATCAACGAAAAATAGGGATATCAGAATCGCGGACAGGCGCTTGCTTGCCCGCTTTTTTGTATGCTTATTTTATTTGGACAGCCGGCTCATCAGACCCACGATGGCAAGATAGTACGAATCGAACCCGAGGCCTGTGATCTGTCCGATGCAGCCCGCCGCCGTCACCGACTTCTGGCGGAACTCCTCGCGGCTGGCGATGTGGCTTAAGTGCACCTCGATCGCGGGGACAGCCGCGGCTTTCAAGGCATCGAGTATCGCGATGCTGTAATGCGTGTACGCACCCGGGTTGATGACGATGCCGTCATATACACCCGCTGCCGCCTGTATGCTGTCTACAAGCTCGCCCTCGACGTTAGACTGGCAGGTGTCGATCGTTACGCCATGCTTTTTAGCAAAGTCGGCAAGGCCGGTAAGAAGCGCGGCGTAGTCCTGTTTTCCGTAAATATCCGGTTCTCTCCTGCCCAGCATGTTGATGTTGGGTCCGTTGATCACGAGTATTTTCATGTGCGGTGTTCCTCCAGTTTTTTGATGATATCAGTAACGCATGTATCAACATCCGCCGTGTTGTCCGGCACGATTTCCGCGTATCGCTGATACAGCGGATACCGTTTCTCAAACAGAGCGATGAGAGCGTCTTTGCCGTCCGCCAGCAGCGGGCGCGTGGCCGTGTCGGTGTCGTGTACCAGGCTTTCAAGAGGGCGGTCGAGGAAAACGACCGTGCCCGTCAGTCCCAGCGCGTGCATATTATGTTCGTTCAAAATGATACCGCCGCCTGTCGATATGACGGTATGGCGAAGTGCGGCCGCTTCTTTTGCCGCCTCATACTCGTATTGACGGAACGCCGCTTCGCCCTGATTGGCGAATATATCAGGTATGCGGCCGTGCTTTTGTTCGATCATCTCGTCGGTGTCCGCAAACGCCATATGGAGCCGCTCGGCCAGCGCCATGCCGACCGTGGTCTTGCCGCTGCCCGGCATGCCAATTAGTACGATATTCGTCTTTTGCGGAGCGACGATGTTTACTAAAAGCGAATAAATGTCGTCATAGACCGCTTTGCCGTACGTTTGGCTGTTCCATATCTCCTGCGCCCTGACCGCCTGTGCGCCGAGCATCAGCAGGCCGTTCACGGCGGTCTTGCCGCAGGCCCTGGCCTTTTTTATCAGCACCGTTTCAGGCGGGTTATAGACGATGTCGATGACGCTCACGCACCTTTTGATCACGCCGTCGCTCACAGGGCAGCCATCTGTATCCGGGCTCATGCCCACGGGCGTTGCGTTGATCAGCACGTCGATCGCGCCAAGCGCATCCAATGCGTCATAACCAACCGCGCCCGGCGTTTTGTCTGCGCGCGGCCGGCGGCTGATAACGCACACTTCTTTTGCACCCATATCGCACATCAGCCGGTGCGCGCATTTTGCGGCGCCGCCCGTGCCGAGTATCACAACGCGGCGGCCTTTCACCGCGATACCGTTTGACGCCACGAGTATTTTCAAACCGAAATAATCCGTGTTATATCCGATTCGTTTCCCGTCTTTGAAATGTATCGTGTTGACCGCGCCGATGCCGGCCGCTTCGGCGGAGATGTCATCCAGATACTGCATGACCTTGGCCTTGTAGGGGATGGTGACGTTCAGCCCCGTATATCCTTCGCTCTCAAGGCGCGACAGCAGCGCGCCGATACCGCTTTTTGGCGTTTCAAACAGCGCGTAACTGCCCGGCATATTCGTGATGTGATAAAACCTTGCGTGTATCTGCGGCGAGAGGCTGTGGCCCAGCTTTTCGCCGATCAGTCCGGTTTTTTTCATTGGCTGCTCCTTCTACACCGTCAGCTTTTCTTTTGGGTAGCACCCGAGATACGTGTATCCGGCCGCTTTCTGCCTGACGATCTCGATCGTTTTTGCGATGCCCGGATCGTATATGCTGCCCTCGAAATCGAGATGGAACAGGTATTCAAACGGCCTGTCTTTGAGCGGACGCGATTCAAGCTTCAGTACGTTGATGCCGCCGCCCGAGAACACACGGAGCATGTCGCACAGCGATCCCGGCTTGTGCTCAAGCATCAGCACGATGCTTGTTTTGTCGCATGAAGCGTCCCGATACGGCTGCTTCGCGATGATCACGAACCGTGTGCAGTTGTTGTCGTTGTTCTGTATATTCGTCTCCAGCACGTCGAGGCCGTAGATCGCCGCGGCCTTCTCGGACGCGATACACGCGACGCGCTTGTCGCCCGTATCCGCGGCCATCTTCGCCGCCTGCGCGGTGGAAAGGCTGGGGTACGTCTCGATTCCTGGGTGCGCGGCGAGAAACGCGCGGCACTGTAACAGCGGCTCGGGATGCGAATACACCTTTTTGATATCGTCCAATGCTGCGCCTTTGACGCCAAGCAGGCTTTGCGATACTTTCAGCAGCTTTTCGGCGACGATATAATAACCGTATTTCGCGAGCAGGTCGACCACCGATGTGATACTGCCTGTCTCGGTGTTCTCTGCCGGCAGTATCGCGTAGTCGATCTCGCCGTTTTTCATGCCGTCGAATATATTCTCGAATGTGTCATAGCTTTTCAGTTTTTTATTGCCGAACGTCTCGGTGGCCGCGGTATGCGAAAAAGACCCCGGGATACCAAGATATCCGACGCTGATACCCGGTTTTTGGGCAAACGAGAGAGTCTCCGCTTCCTTGGGCTGTATCGCTTTTTGCTGGTACTTCTTGCTTAAGTCCATCAGCGCGCGGAAAAAGCCCATCGTTTCACTGCGGTAGTTCTGATTTTTGAGCGACTCAAGCGCGTGTGCCATCACAATGTCTTCTCTTTGCCGGTCAAAGACATCCTTGCCGTACTGTTTCTTTAAGTCGGCGATCCTTTCCGCGGCCTCCATACGGTCCGAGAAAAGGTTGACCAGCTTTTCGTCGATCTCGTTGATACGCTGCCGCAAGTCGCCGATCTCTTCGGTATATCCCATGTCTACACCCCTCTTCCCGTCATCAGATCAAGTATGCATATGCACGCCGCCGCCTCGACCACAGACACGGCACGCGGTACGATACACGGATCGTGCCGTCCTTTTATCGTGATCGTTTCAGGTTTTCGCGTATCAAGATTAACCGTGTGTTGCGGCACCGATATCGACGGCGTGGGTTTGATGACCGTCTGGAACACGATCGGCATGCCGTTTGTGATACCGCCCAGTATGCCGCCGTTATTGTTGGTCGCGGTCACGATCCTGCCGCCGTCCAGCATGTACGCGTCGTTGGCCTCGCTTCCCTTCATGTTCGCGAACGCGCCGCCCGCGCCGAACGAGACGCCCTTGACGGCGGGTACCGAGAACAGTATCGACGAAAGCGCGCTCTCGACGCTGTCAAAGAACGGGCTGCCCACGCCCGCGGGCACACCCATGATAGCACATTCGACGATACCGCCCAGCGAATCGCCTTCTGCCGCGGCGTCCGTCACG
>JAQTSP010000017.1 GCA_028711205.1 Eubacteriales bacterium
TATGTGCCTGACTTTACGGACACCTTCCGGCGTAGAATAGATAGTATATCCATACAGCGCATCATATACATATTGGGTCGGATCCTCTTCAAGATCTGCCAGATAGGCTTCAACATATTGATCGTACTTCGCCTTAACCTCCGCTTCGGTCGGCACAATACTGCCAACAAGGTCGTCATACGCAGCTTCTGAAGCAACAGTGTCTTTATACTCTTCGACAAGTTCTTCCCATGTCATGCCCATGATGCTATCAAGTATCGTCTGGTCATACGCGTCCATCGCCGTGGCCAATTCCTCATCCGTATAATCTTCGCCAAGCTCTGCTTCTATGGTTTCCAGAAAATAATATTCAATGTAGGAATCGATTTCTTCCTGCGCCAATTCCTCGGCCTGGACAAGCTGTTCGTCCGTCAGATTCAGGTACCCGAGCTCTTCCATCTTGTTGTTGAATATCTCATCACTGATAAGCGTATCCATAACCCACTCTTTGAGATCACTAATCATGTCTTCATCCAAGGTATAACCAGCGCTTTCTAAATAGCTAACATTCTGATCATATATCTCATCATACGCATTCTTATAGATGGGGTTGCCGTTCACCTCGGCGATCACGACGGACGCATCATTATCCGTTGCGGCGCCCGCCGTGGATGTATCTGTCGACTCTGCCGCTGCGCACGCGCCAAAAAGCATCCCGAACGCAATCAAAGCTGCAATTATCATTACTATCTTTTTATTCAAGATCCTGTCCTCCATAAATTTATATCTTTATATTTTTTCATAAACATATAACATTTACAATACAACCTTATGAACAAATTGTAAATAGCTTTTTCTTTTTATGCCTACGCTTGTTACCATAGCCGGGTATTTTTTGCGATCTTTTCAAATATAATTATTAGGAAGGCGGGAGGATACCATGGAAAGCATACAAAGATCGCTGATGCTGTTAAAACCGGGCGGCGGGCGCTTGGCCGAGCATGGGAAAAACGGCGGTACGCTCAAACTGCAATCAACAAAAAACGGCCTCGTTCTGACTTTTATAACCGACTGCTTAAAACCCGGCGACTATGGCTTATACCTTTTTTCAAAGGACGGAAAGGAATTTTACGCCGGAGACATCAGAGACGGCGGCCTTAATGCCACGTTATATGATATCGCACTCGGTGATATCGCGTGTGCCGCGGTGGTCAGCCACGTCCATCAATTCTGTCTTAAATCGGCCGGCATCGACTGGCCTGCTGTGATCGAGCGCTTTAAACTATCAAGGGCGGACAGCCCTGCGCCAAATACTCAATCCGAAAAAACGGTTCATATGACTACGGAAGATGGGGCACAAACGCAGAAATATGCACCTGTTATTTCGCAAAATATGTACACACAAGAGATCGCGGACAGCGGCCCCTCAATTGATAATAATGAGAATGATGATAAAAATGACATTTGCGGCGCTTGCCCGCATGTGATAAGACAGGACAAAATCAATCCGTTCCCGTCCGTTTTCCCGCAAAGCGAATGGGTCAAGATCTCATACCCCGGCCCCACGGGATGGTGGCACTATATATCCGGCAGGATATACAAAGACAGCACCGTCGTTGCAAAAGTTTTGGGCGTACCCGGCGAATACGGCATGGCGCCGCCGATATGGCTTGAAGGCTTTGGCACATACATGCGCTGTGTCACGGGCGATGCGCGGGGCTACTGGCTTATGTTTCAGGATGCAGAGACAGGAGAGGTTCTGGACATGGGTCTATCTCCACGTGATGGGTAAGCACCTCCGAATAGGAAAAACAATAACGCCTTTTATATCCGTTCTCTTTGACCATCACGGTAAATACCTCTGGATAAAGCCCGTCTATGATGCCGTTGCGCTCATATCCCCCTCTTCTTCCGCTCTTCGCCCGAAGCGTGACGCGCACGCCCTTGCGCCCTCGCATTTGCTTTTTAATCGTGTCCAAACTGTCGTTTAGCATACTCATCCCCCGCCTTAAATTATATGTGATGTATTTATCATTCCCATAAAATATAAACATTATCCTCTTTGTAACACAAATCGGCACGCGTCCTTGATATTGATTGAATATTTATTGAAATAATTTGAATATATTTTAGTCTGTCAGTATGATGTGAACCAATTTTCACTTAAAAATCACTCTGAAATTTGTATATTCCCCAACAACAACTGTATAATCTTATCCACGTTATCCACATTGTTGTCCACAGAGTGTGTATAACGGAGAATATGAGACTATACTCGAGATAATAAAATTCCTGCAAGATTTTTAAAATGAATAAAAAATTTTATACCCCGAAACGTTGAATTAATAAAAATACATTTTAAAAATAACAGCGCTTTATTTTTTATGGCGATCTGATTGCTTATGGTATAATGTATGGTACCGTTTATTTCATACACAGTTTATAAGGAGAATACACCGCATGCGCAAACTAAAAAACAAGCTGTCGGATATTTTGTACAAGATACGAAATCCGGAGTATGACGAACAGGAAAAAGAATTCAGAAAAGATCTCGGGTCAAAAAGGCTGCTCATTTTTGTCCCTTTTATCATCGCCGCGCTCATTTTTTTACTTCTGGCTCTTGAAAAGTAGTTGCAAACAGCCTGGGTTTTCGGCGAAGCGGCTTAAAGGCCTTGCCGCCATGCAGAAGAATATTAAAAAAACGGCAACCCATATCCCGGCTGCCGTTCCATGACACATAACGGAACATATTCCACCTTTTTTATTCGTACATCTCCATACTCTGCTGACAATCATTACAATATCCGCTGTACAGATCGAAGCAATCCTGGCACATATAAGAATTGCATGCCTTGCAGTTTTGCATCGACCTTGAATCCATCGGTTTATTACAACAAGCACAGTTCATTTTTGACATATCAGATCCACCTTTCCTTTTGCTTTTTCAATAATATTATTCTCTCATTTTTGATATTTAATACCTGCGCTTATTGCTGTGGATGTGATTATTTAATGCTAAACATAGACGGTGTCGCCGGCGAAATCCGTATCGCCAAACCACCGGGGCAGTTCACCACAGCTTTTATTTTTGATATAATTCAACGCAAAACCGATCATATCGATCGCCTCGTTTACCCCTTTTGATATCATACCCCGCATACGAACATATTCTTCTTTTGAAAACATCGACTCGTCCCTTTGTTTTGGATATGTCATTGTACGGGCGTCGAATCCGGCGGCAACGCTGATGATCTTAATCAATATTTTCCCGGGAAAACTTAAATTGGCTAGCGAACTTTTTGCCTTAGCAAAATGCTTTTGCGACTGTTTGATCATCCCGGCCGGGATATCCCGGCCGTATACGTCTTTTGCGGCCGTCTTGTACCAGTCGCATATCCCACTGCCGATATCGCCATACATCACTTCGGGGTATATATCAAACTGCCCGGGCTCCATATCCCACTGTTCTTTTGCCGAATAACTGTCCCACATAAACTCCAGCATATGATGGGCGTGCGAATCTTTGCCCGCTTTGCTGTACACGAAAGGATGGGCGTTCTTGTCGATTGCATAATGCGTGATAAATCCGGCGATATATGAAACAAGCTCGTCCTTGTCGTCTTTTTCGTAGCCCCTTGCAAAATCAAGCGCGCTTTGCATGAGCTCCCTTGTTTTTTCGCTGTGCATCGCAACACCAAGCGACAGGCTGTCTTTGGCAGACCGCCATGGCTGATAATTCCTGAAAAACAGCATATCGGGGCCCTGGCATCCAAGATAAAACGCCATCTTGTGCGCAACAGCGCTTTTCTTCAGTTTTTCTAAAACCCTCTCTCCCGCTACCCTGTGCGTTATAAATGCCGGCATATCTTATTGGTCTCCTTTATATAAATAACATGTTTTTTCGTGGCCTTCAACAGCGCCGATACTCATCAAATAGGCTTCGCATATCGTAGGCCCGACAAAAGTATATCCATTTTTGCGCAAGCTTAAAGAAAGCGCTTCTCCGCTATTAAAAGAATAGATATACTTAAAAAAACTGCCCTTTTCGCCAAACAGCGACCGTTGAATTTTAGCGTTGCTGATGATGGCTTCAATCTTGCGCCTGTTGCGTATGATACGGCTGTCGCGCATCAGTTTATCGATATCGTCCGGCGTCATTAGGGCGATGCTACCCGCGTCAAAACCAAAAAAGCATTGCCTGAAAGCATCCCGCTTACAGAGCACCGTACGCCATGACAGTCCCGCCTGAAAACACTCCAGACAAAGTTTCTCAAACAGCTCTGCGTCATCGTTTTTTATTCTTCCGTATTCCGCATCATGATACTGTTGCATCAGCATATCATCGGCGGAAACCCAGCTGCATCTTTTCACGCGTACATTGTATCACAAGCGTTTATAAATAGTGTTAATTTTTTATTTTATTTATGATATGATGTAACCACAACCCGAAATAAACTTGGATGTCTGGAGGTTGCCCCGTGCAAAACTATTTAAGTGATAAAGCGGCCGGCCTTAAACCGTACACGGCCGGCGAACAGCCAAAAGCAAAGAATATCATTAAACTCAACACCAACGAAAATCCGTATCCGCCGTCTCCCAAGACGCTCGACGCTTACCATCATTTCGACGCGTCAAATCTCCGGCTTTATCCACGCCCCGACGGCGGCGAATTAAGAAACACCATTGCGAAAATATATGATGTGCCGGCGTCCTGTGTGTTTTGCGGCAACGGTTCGGACGAAATACTGGGGTTTGCTTTCGCGGCTTTTTTTGACGGGGATGTCATGTTCCCGGACATCACGTACAGCTTTTATCCCGTCTGGGCGGCGCTTTTTGGCATCACATATTCGACCCTTGCGCTTCGCGATGATTTCACAATACCGGTGGACCGGCTTTGCGCGAAGGGTATTGTGCTTGCCAACCCCAACGCGCCGACAGGCATCGCTATCGGGCAGGGCGATATCGAAGATGTTTTGATGCGCAACAGGGACAGCGTTGTCATCGTAGACGAAGCGTACGCCGCTTTCGGTGCCCAGAGCGCGGCATGCCTTGTGCCGGAATATCCAAACCTCGTTGTCGTCAACACGCTGTCAAAATCCCACGCGCTGGCCGGCATGCGTATCGGCTACGCGCTGGCTCAGCCGCACCTGATCGACGGCCTGATGCGGATTAAAAACAGCTTCAACTCATACCCGCTCGACGCTGTTGCCCAGTGCGTGGGCAGCGCGGCGCTCATGGACAGTGACTATTACACCGATGTGGCAAAAAAAATTGCCGCGACACGCGACAGAGTAGCGGCACAGCTGAAAATCCTTGGGTTTACCGTTTTGCCGTCGTGCGCCAACTTTCTGTTTGTGACCAAACAGGGCATGAGCGCGGCTGCACTGAAAAACCACCTTGAACTTGGTGACATATACGTGCGCCACTGGGATAATCCGCGGATCTCGGAATTCTTGCGCATATCGATCGGCACCGACCGGCAGATGGACACGCTGATACAAAAGATCAAAGGGTTCCCCGGTTAGGCCAGCATGGCCTTTGCCGATTCTTCAAGCGCGCGGAGGCGTTTTTCTGACGCGTCGTTTGTCTTATCGCACACACCGCAATAGACCTTGATCTTTGGTTCGGTACCCGACGGGCGTATACAGAGCCAGCCGTTCTCAAGCGTCAGATAAAGCGCGTTGACACGCGGAAAATCGATGCGTTTGACGCCTTTGTCATCTTTGCAGGTACCAGCCTGATAATCCGTGAACATCAGCACACGCTGTCCGCCAAACTCCTGCGGCGGATCGTCCCTCAAACTTCGCATAATACCACCGACCTTCTCCATGCCGTCCGGGCCTTCCATCATCGCGGACAGCACCTTTTCTTTGTGCCAGCCGTATTTATTGTACAATCCCTCAAGCCTTTGGTACAGCGTTTCACCCGCCGCCCTGCATTCGCACAGCGCTTCGAGGAGCAGCATGCCGGCCATTATGCCGTCCTTGTCCGCGACGTAATCGTCCGCAAGATATCCGCAGCTTTCCTCAAAACCAAACACGAACTGCCTGTCCGTCATTTTGTTATTGATGATGTCCGAAATATACTTGAATCCGGTGGGTACGGTGACGCATTCGATACCGACGCTTTTCGCGATATCGTCCGTCATCCTTGTTGATACAAACGACTTGACGATATAGTCTGACGGTTTCAATAGCCCGGCGTCTTTTCTGTGCCGCAGCAGATAATCAATCAGCACACAGCCGACCTGGTTGCCCGACAGCATGATGAACTCCCCGCTCGCGGAAGGTATCGCGACGCCAAGCCTGTCCGCGTCCGGGTCGGTGCCAAAAGCAATATCGGCGCCCGTTTCGTGTGCCAGCGCAATCGCTTTTTGCATCGCGCGCTCGTCCTCGGGGTTTGGCGTCTTCACACCCGGAAATTCAGGATCCGGCCGCGACTGGCTTTCCACAAGCGAATACTGATATGGCATGTTGCCGATCACACCCAAAAACGTACGCAGACCCGTACCAAACAGCGGCGTATACACGACGCGGATGTCGCCCGCGTACCGCCTGATGTTCTCCGGCCTCTTTGCCATGCCCAGCAACCGTCCAAAATACGCCTTGTCGGTATCGTCTCCGATCGTGACGAGCAGGCCTTTTTTTCGCGCTTCGTCCGGGTCCATGCTCAAAACCTTGTCAAAATCGCGGGTGCGCTCGATGTGACGCGTTACCTCATCGCTTGCGTCGTCTAAAAGCTGCCCGCCCCAGGGCGCATACACTTTATAGCCGCTATAGTCCTTCGGGTTATGGCTTGCGGTAATCACAACGCCGCCGAACGCACCGAGATGCCTGATGGCGAAAGAAAGCTCCGGAACACTTGTGGGTTGTGGGAACAGATATGTCTTAATGCCGTTGGCCGCGAAACAGAGCGCGGCGGCACGCGCAAACGCATCCGAGTTGTGCCGCGTATCGTACGCGACGGCCATGCCTTTCCCGGCGCCGTGCTTTTTGACGTAATCCGCAAGCCCCTGCGTCGCGCGGGAAACCGTATAGACGTTCATTCTGTTCGTCCCGGCGCCAAGCCGGCTTCTGAGGCCCGCCGTTCCAAACTGAAGCGTGCTCGAAAAGCGGCTTTCTATCTCCGCCGCATCGTCCTCAATATTTAAAAGCTCTGCCGCAACCTCCCCGTCGCGCGCAAATTCTTTCCATTGTTCAAATTTTTCTCTGTATCCCATAAACGACCTCCAACGCCATTATACTATTATGATTCTGATCTGAAAAGTTTTTATACCGCATGCAGCGACATAAAAAGAGAGCGGCAGCACGCCACTCTCATCCATCATTTTATATTAATCCTGACTATAAGGCAACAGCGCCATCACTCTTGCGCGTTTTATCGCCATCGCAAGCTGTCTTTGATGTTTCGCGCATACGCCGGATGTACGCCTTGGCTGTATCTTGCCGCGCTCTGTCAAAAACCTCTTGAGTTTCATCACATCTTTATAGTCGATGCTTTTTGATTTATCTGCACAAAACGCACATATTTTGCGTCTTGGTTTTCCGCGCTGCATTCTTCTTTGCGGTCTGTCTTCTGCCATTGTTTTTTCCTCCTTACTGTGTTGCTTTAAAAAGGCATCTGTTCGTCGTCGAGCGGCTCAAAATCATCCGCCTCGTCCCCAAAAAGCCCCGCTTCGTCGGGCGGCGGCGGCACATCGCTTGTTCTTTGCCCGCCTTCTCCTTTTGGCGAAAGAAACTCAACGTCATCGGCGATGATCTCGGTCACATAGCGTCGCTCACCGTTATTCGCCTCATAGCTCCTTGTCTGTATCCTTCCTGATACGCCGACCTTGCGGCCTTTGGCAAGGAATTTGCTGCAGTTTTCCGCAAGACCTCTCCATGTCACCACCGGAATAAAATCCGTTTCATCCCGGTTAAACGGCCTGCTGACTGCCACTGTAAACGTACATACGGATATGCCGGATGCGGTCGTTCTAAGCTCCGGATCCTTCGTTAAATTCCCGATAATTGTCGCTTTGTTCATAATAGTAACCTGCCTTTACAGTCTTATTACATTAAATCGAAGCACACTATCGTTGATGTTGTAATTACGTTCAAGCTCTAGTGGAAACTCTGGCCCTGATTCAAATGTCATGAGCACATAGTAGCCTTCTTTGATGTAGTTGATCTCATAGGCCAGCTTTCTTTGGCCCCACTCGTCAACCTTCTCAACTTTGCCGCCGTTTTCTTCGACCAGAGACTTGAATTTTTCAATCAAAGACTTTCTTGTCTCCTCGTCAAGATCCGGCTTCAAAACATACATGCTTTCGTATTTGTTCATCGATATACCTCCCTTTTGGACTCTCCGGCACTAAAGCCTATAGCGCCGGATGTTGGCCCTGCGTCTAAAGCGCAGAGCAAGAAAGACGCCACATCGAATGATTATACCACTATGAATGGGCAATTACAATAAGCAATTACCTGGCAAATTCTTTGCAAATCTTTTTTCACATATCTTATTCCACAGTTTAAGATTTTTCCCAAAGACAAAGCCAGCGAATATCTTTTGCATTTAAAATTTTATACTATTTCTGTACAAATACATTCGATGTACTGCCCGGAGCCGTACCGCCTTTTTTCACCAGCACAATCTCAATCGCTTCCATGCGGTATGCGAAACCGGCGCTGCCTGCCGATTCACCGTTTTTTGCCCAGCCCATCCAGCCGAAGTTCTGCACATGGACGCGATAATAGATGTCATATTGATAGGCCAAAACGCCCGTCAGCCGTATCCGGATGGCCTCCATCCGTTTGGCCTGTCCCGTCGTGCCGGATAACTCGCCATCATCCACCCAGTCCATCCAGCCAATACTCTGCACGTGCGTACAGTATTCGATGCAGTCGCTCATGCCGTCAGTGCTGATACGTATCGCTTCGAGGCGCTTTGCCTGCCCGGTCGTGCCGGAAAGTTCGCCTTCGCTCGCCCAGTCCTGCCAGCCGATGTCCTGTATATGCGTCTGATAGGTCACCGTTGTGGTATTGTTTTTGTCAACAAACGGCGTGCCCGTACTGCCCGGAGCCGCACCGCCTTTTTCCACCAGCACGATCTCGATTGCTTCCATACGGTACGCAAAACCTGCACTGCCTGCCGATTCACCGTTCTTTGCCCAGCCCATCCAGCCGAAGTTCTGCACATGGACGCGATAATAGATGTCATACGCGCTTTCCGCCGCTCCTGTCAGCTGTATCTGTATCGCTTCAAGCCGTTTGCCCTGTCCCGTCGTGCCGGATAACTCACCGCCACTCACCCAGTCCATCCAGCCGATATCCTGCACGTGTGTTTTATATTCAATACCGCCGTCAACGCCGTTCAGTTCGATGCGCACGGCTTCAAGGCGCAGAGACTGGCCCGATGTGCCGGACAACTCGCCGTCGCTCACCCAGTCCTGCCAGCCGATGTTCTGCACATGGCTCTGGTATTCGACGGATGTATCTATCTGTACATATGTTGCGGCGACATACGCGTACTGTCCGCCATAGAGTATCTTGTGCCATACATATCCGTTTGCAGTGGCCGCATTCTCCTGTACCACGTTGATCCTTGCGCCGTCGGGAAGGTTCCCGAGTATACTGTAGGATGTGCCGGGGCCGCTTCTGACGTTCAGCGGCGTGGAATCTGTAAGTTCGACAAAAGCGTTGGAATGATCCGAAACTGTGATTGACGTCAAAACCGGAGCACTGTATGTCTGCGTCGCAAGGGACGTGCCCGGATAGTAAAACTGAAGTATTTCCTGATACGACTGCCCGGAGTTGGCCCGTTGCTGCGCGCCACGCTGGCTTAAGCCAATACCGTGACCAAATCTTTTCTGTGAAATTGAATAGCCCGATGCTTCTTCCTTAATGACAAACAGCCTTAAACTACTATTGTTGAACACCTTATATGTATCATCCCCGTTTGAACCATTAAAATAACGAAGATCGAGTTCAACACCTTCCGCTGTTTCCGGAGTGCCGCCGACGCTTACAGAAAAGCTTCCGGTTGCTCCGACATAATCAACGCATTGTATATCACTGTATACGGTTTCGCGGTCATTGTACACACCATCCGTGTCAGGGGTATGCGCAATAAGGCTGGTGACGCCCGTCAGTTCAAAATCGTCGGCGGAATCGACTCCTACTCCTGCGAGCTGACCGCTCTCAACGATGGCCTGTTTAATGTATGCCACGGCGTTTGCAACGTTCGGCGTGCCGGTCACGTTATCGCTTGTCGTGATCGGATGGTCGGCGTCTATGACAGCCGGAAAGAACACCGTCTCGTAAAGGCTGGATGGATTTGCTGTGTCGAACGTGTCTTCCTGTATTTGATAGTAAGGCACATCCGTGCCGCCGCTCCATGCATGAAGTGGCAAATCGGTCCAGCCGCCGTTGGATGCGCTAAAATAGGTGCAAACAACAGAGCCTCCGTAACTGACAGCCTGTTTCGCCGTAGCATTGACCGCCGCGATTGTATTTTCCAGCGAAGCATCATATCCTTTGTATACCTGATTACTCGAAGTATCATCAACATCATAAGCGCCGGAGCTCCCCATCTTGCTGATAACATAATTACGTGCAGCAACCGCCTGCGCCTTAAGCGCCTCGATCGGCCAACTATCGCTCATTTCATACGGCACAACGCCATAGAGATAATCTTCGATATAAACATGGTTGACGGCCATTATACACGCATTATTGGAATCGAAAATAAATTCCATGTCTCCGGTATAGTTATAATCGTCATCGTAACGTGTGTTATGCATCCAGATAAAGTTGTTGTACCCGCTTGTCGGCGTATGCTGCACAAGTCTTATCGAAGAGCCTCTGCAAATGAGCGTAGACCCATAATAAAGACTCAATCCTCCGCTTTCTTGTTTTATCGTATACAGCTGCCGCACCAATCCAACGCCATTCACACTGTAATTGCCGTCTAAAAAAAATGAGAATTCAGAGGGCGTGCCGATAGAAATCTTGACGCGCACGATATCATAGTCGTTATCGTCCGCATATGCCGTCTGTATCCCCGATATAATTAAAAGTACAAGCACGATACATATTACGATAATCAACTTTTTCTTCATTTTTTCTCTCCCAACTCTGATGATGGATTCTCTTGCGGTTCATCTTTTTGTAACATACGTAAAATAACCGTAATATAATGATTACTATACTTATACCATATATACCCCTGATTTGTACAGAGCAGATAGAAAAAAATTTCAGCGAAACATTAGCCTAAATTAATCCCCTCTGTTTTCAGTATAAACTGCACAGTACTGACGGGCGCGTTTCTTTCGTCCATAAACGACCCGTACTGTTCCGCTTGTTCTGATAGCGCCGCCAGATACCCGTCAAGCCCGTCGAAACCGTTTTTCATTTCTTTTAAGCCGTCGTCGTTCAGCTCCAACAGCCCTTGCTGAAGTTCTTCCACGCCATCTATCATGCTTTCTAATGCGTCTATCAGTTCGGGCATCGCATCGGCCGCATCACCTGTTCCGTCGCCGAGATCATCTGCGCCGTCTGAAAGGCCGCCGAGAGCATATGAGAGCGCGCCGCACCCCGTGTCAATCGCGCCGGCGCCATCGAGCAGCTCAAGACATGTTGCGTACAGCGCCGCGCTGGCCGTGCGAAGGGAGAGCACGCTTGCAGAGAACGTTGTCGAAAATTCCGTATAGAAGCTCTGCATGCCAGCGGCAGTGCCGCTCGACAGCGTTTCAAGGCCGCCGGATTCCGACGCCAGTGCGTCAACCGCCGTTTGCTGTGCCTGCAATCCCGTGGCGAGAGCGGCCGCATTCGTATCCGCCGGATATGTTGCCGCGATCAAATCCGCCAGTTCTTTCAGTTCCGCATTGGAAACAGACACGCCGTCAAGCCCGCCGCCAAGCCCCGCAACGCCGCTGTTTATCAGAGCGACCGCGTCATTGAGATCACCGAGCGTCTCCGCCATCTCTAAAACATTCGTATACAGCAGTTCCATGCCCTGGTCATACGCCTCAAACGACGCCGCGAACACCGACATGCCGGCATAGAATTCACCCGCGGATTCTGCAAGCAAGCGCGCGTTTGCGGCGATCTCATCCGCTCCGTCCGCGAGCGACGCTGCCCCGCTGTCGATGTCATCAAGCCCGGATTTGAGCTGCTTCGCCGCATTTTCCATCTCGCAGAGTGCGTCCAGAAGATCCGCCGTGCCCTGCTGCATATCGTCCGCGCCGCTGATCATCTCGTCCACGCCTTCGGACATGCCGTCCAGATCGATAAAATCCCCGTAAGAATCGAGACCGGGCGGCGATTTTGGCAAGGCGACGATATTGATCGGTTCAAGTTCTATGTTCTCGCCACGCAAGGTAAAAGAAAACGTTTCTGCCGGCAGCGGAAATGACGAATACGATACCGTGTACGAAGAGCCCGCAAGGACGGACGTCGCGTTATCGGGTATGTCCACGATCTCAAACACGCTGTTGTCAAGCGTCAGAGAAACCGACACCGCGAAAGGCGTGTATATTCCCCTGCCGGTCAGTTCATCCGTCTCGCCCGTGCCCGCAAGGTTCTCCACAGTAATTTCTATCGTCAGCGCACCCGTTTTCCCGGCGATATCCTCTGGCGCTGTCTCGATACCGTCCAGGCAATATGTGATGCTGACATCAAAAGGAAGCGCTTTTTGCGTCTCGCCCTGATAATAAAAAGTATCGTTTCCTTCGGTCGCCAAGGCGGGCCAGGTGATTTTGTCGCCGTCAACACGGGGGCTCTCGGCCCCCATCAGGTTTTCTATCGACATATAATCCCCATAGTCGACGATCTCGCCGCTCTGCCGGAAGCAGTTGACGACAGTCGCGCCCGAATATGTGCCGTCGTTTTCCAGCACGGCGTATACCGTCTCGCTCCTGGTATTTTCGGGATCGACATCTGCGCTGACCACAGCGCCCAGCTGCACAGCCAGTATCATAACGATCGCCATAACGGGTGTGACCCGTCTTCGCACGGCCGCGTGCCTTTTTGTATTATCCACCGCATAACTTTTCATCATCATCAACCCCTGTCCCTTTTCGGATAAAACTGTTTTCTGAACTCAAGCGTCGTGGCCATCAGCGCCTTGTCAAACGCTATAAACAGCGCGGGCAGCGCAAACAATATAACGACCAGGCTGATGAGCGCGCCGCGTCCGATGACTGTTGCGATCTCTCTTGTCGCCTTGATAGAGCTGACGAGCGTGATCGAAAGCGTCGCGAAAAAGAACGTAAGCACGCTTGTCAGCATCGGCCGCACCGCCGCGATCATCGTCTGGCGCACCGCCTCTTTTGCGTCCAGCACCTTATGCCTGAATTCAAAATACCGCGACGTAAACAGTATCGCGTAGTCGACCGTCGCGCCAAGCTGTATCGAACCCACCAGCACCGGCGTTAAAAATATCATCGGATCGCCAAAGAAAGCGTTGATGCCGACGTTGATGTATATCGCGGCTTTGATCACGATGACCAGAAACACAGGGATCAGCAGCGACCGGTACGCGATCAGCAGTATAATAAAAATAAACGCCATCGATATAAACTCGACCGCCACATTGTCCCACTCTGCCGTCGACGCCATATCGGCTGCGCTGGCATACGCGCCCGTCAAATAGACCTCGCCCAAATACTCCCCTGCCGTATCGCGGATACTCCCGATCGCGGAAAACAGCGCGTCGTTCCCCAGGTCTCTTTCAAGCGTGACCGTAAAGCGGCGGTACTGCTCTCCGATATATGCGTCTTTGAGCTCTTCCGGCAAAAAGCTCTCGGGTATGCCCACTTGGACGCTGTCCGATATGCCGCCTACCTCGCGTATGTTGCAGATGCTCTCGATGGCCTCAATCGCCGCCGGTTCATAGGCCGCCATGTCCTTTTTGTACAGCACATAGACCGAGTCCGTTGTGCCAAACGTTTCGCCGACAAGCTTTGTAGCGATGATGGGCTCTGTATCGTCCGGCATAAACTCTTCGGTGGTATAATAGTAATCCTGCTGCCCATTGGCGATAAAAGCAGGGATCAGTATCACGATGACCAACGCCAAAAGGACGTACCTGTATTTAATGAGAGGGCCCGACAACTTTTTGAAAGACGGCAAAAACACACGGTGCTTTTTTTTACCCGCCTTATATGTCGCCAGTATCAGGCACGGCAAAAACGTGATGCTGACGATCAGGCTGAATATCACGCCTTTGGATAAGACAAGTCCCAGATCGGCCCCGATCGCGTTCTGCATAAATATCAGCGCGATAAATCCGGCGCAGTCCGTCATCGCGCTTGACGATATCGCGGTCAGCGTCGCACGCATCGACGACACCA
This sequence comes from Eubacteriales bacterium, assembly GCA_028711205.1. Lineage (GTDB taxonomy): Bacteria > Bacillota > Clostridia > Christensenellales > SZUA-584 > JAQTSP01. The sequence continues at coordinate 14,315 of JAQTSP010000017.1, forward strand.
TGGATGCGTCCACGTCGCCGTTCAGCACTTGCAGATCTTCCTCAAAACGGTGTATCAAAAATATCGAGTAGTCCATCGACACGGCAAGCTGGAGTATTGCCGCGATGCCCATCGTCAGAAACGACACCTCGTCCTTGATGATAAAATTTGTTCCGTAGTTCAACAGTATCGCGATGCCGATATTGATGATGCAGAGTAAAGGCGCCATATATGACGATAATGATATGGCAAGAAGGATAATGAGTATTCCCCCGGCAATAATCAGATAGACGGCCTGTTCATTGTCAAGCAGCTCGCGCATTTCGTTCAGTACCACAGGCTGGCCGCCGAAGTATTCCCCGTCCTCCATCAGATCGGATATCTGCCGTATCGCGCTGTCGGTGACCTCCTGCGCAACGTCTTCGCCAAATTCGGTAATCAGTATGGTGGCGTTGCCTTTTTTATATTGCTCGAGTGCGCTTTTTGAGAGAAACTCTTCCGGCGTATAAATATCGAGCACATCGTCCATCCAGTCCACTTTATAAACGCCGTCGATGCTTTCAATACGCTCTTTCAACGCAAGCGTCTGCCAGTTTTCCTTGTCCTTCAGATAGACATATGCGCGCATCGCCGTGGAGAACTCTTCTTCAGAAATGATCGAACCGGTGACGGAGTTTGCGTCCCCGGGCATAAATGTGGAGATCTCAAAATTCGTACCGACCAGACGCATGCCCATAACCGCGGGTATACAAATAAGAACAAAAAACGCAATGACCCAGTATTTATGTTTTATCAGAAATGAAAATAATCTGTTCATCATGCACCGGCCTGTCATATAAGCACTTGCGTGTATTATAACAAAAATAGGCAATCATAACAAGACGTACGCGTACCCGCGCTAAAACTCTTTTCAAACTGTTTTTTTCCGGAGAGAAAATTGGTACACAAAAATTTTTTGGGAAATTTTAATAAAAGCGGGCAATGCATATGGTTTTTTCGCAGGAATGACGCCTGTCTCCGGCGAATATCTAAACAGGTACGGTCATTTATGAGCATACAAAGAAAAGCGCCGATGCGCAAGTATAAATACTGTACAATTGAAGGAGGAACTCATGAATAAAAACAGACAGATTTTTGGCATTTTGGGTATTGGCGGTGTTGGCATCTTTTTAATCGCCGTCATCATTTCTATCATCGGGTTCGAAGACGGCGTCTATTCTCCCGCGCACTGTTTTGTATCAGAGCTTGGCTTGTATACCGGCGGTTATTTTGCATTATCATCCGCGCTTGCTTTCAACCTCGGCCTTATCGTTTCGGGTTTTATCATATGCGCATTTATGTTTTTTTACGGCCTGCAGCAAGATACATTGCTGAATGCGGCGCTCAGCTTTACCGGCATACTATCGGGCGTGCTGATCGCGGCACAGGGCATCTATACCCTTAACTACGCGCAATACCATTACATTGTCACGACGGCATACTTTATATCAATATTTGTGATATGCGCGCTGTACATTGTTGCCGAAATGCTGGGTGGCGGCCAAAAAAAATCAGGCCTTGCGGCCCTTATCGTTGCGTTTTTATCCGGCATCACAAGCGCTGTATTTGCAGGCTATATGCTGAGCGGCGGCATGGCGAAGGTGTTTGCCGAGGACGCGGAGGCGGCAAGGCTGAACGTGATGCGGTTCGCGGTCATCGAATGGGCCTCCTATCTGCTGACTTTCGCGTTGATCGCGATGCTGGCGATCTCCATGCTCCGAGATAAAAAATCCACAAAGGACGGCAATCACAGCAGCCAGAACAACCGCGGACCGATTGTAAAAAAGGTACACCCAAAAGCCGGCACGCGGGACATTGAACTGTGACTGCTCCTCAAACAAAAGATTCCCCATCCTGAGCCCTGATCTTATCGGGGCTTTTTTATGGCATGGTGTTGCGCCATACCTGCTTTGCGTATTATACTCTGAATATGAAGAACGTCATATTATGCGGCATCAATGCACGGTATACGCACAGCAATCTCGCGCTCCAATGCTTAAAATATGCCGCGGGAAATAAAAGCCATATCCTTGAGTTTTCCATTAACGACAGTGTATCCCGTATCGTCGGCGGCATCGTTCGCGGCAGGCCGGACGCCGTCGGCTTTTCCTGCTATATCTGGAACATTGAACATGTGCTGAAAACGGCTTCCACGGTCAAAAAAATACTGCCGCAATGCTTTGTTTTCCTGGGCGGCCCCGAGGTATCGCACAACAGTGCCGGCATCATGCAAAAGCACGCCTTTATCGATATGATCATCAAAGGCCAGGGCGAAACGCCATTCTCGCAATGGATGGGAAGTTTTGAAAACGGGCATGATATCGGCACGACCCCGTCCGCCTGTATTCGATTCGGCGGCCAGATTACCGAAACCGCCGATGCCCCGCCGTATGACTTAAGCCACAGGCCCTTTATGTACGAAGACCTTGGCGCGTATGAAAACAGGACAATATATTATGAAACAAGCCGCGGCTGCCCTTATTGCTGCGCTTACTGCATGTCGGCAAACGTACCCATGTCCTATGTGCCTCTTGACCGCGTCAAAGAAGAGCTGGCGTATTTCATACAAGCCGGCGTCCGTCAGGTCAAGCTTGTGGACAGGTCGTTCAACTATCCGCCCGGACGGGCCTATGAGATATTGCAAACGATCATTGCGCTGTCGGAAAAATATCCGCAGTCGCATACCAACTTTCATCTGGAGATTTCGGCGTGCCTGCTTGACGGGCCGACCGTTGCTCTGATAAAGACGGCCAGAGACGGCCTGATACAGCTCGAGATCGGCATACAGTCAACCAACCCCGACACGCTGAAGGCCGTGGGCAGAGCCCACGACACGCAGAAGCTTCTCGATAACACCCGCAAGCTTTGCGGCCTTCAAAACATACACGTGCATGCGGACCTGATCGCGGGCCTTCCCTGCGAGAGCTACGATACGTTCAAGGCGTCATTCAACGACGCATACCGGTTAAATGCGGATACGCTTCAGCTCGGGTTTTTAAAAATGCTCCGCGGCGCGCCGCTCTATAATATGGCCGGCCGGTACGGCATCGTTTATACGGAGTACGCACCGTATGAGGTCCTGTCAACGCACGCGATCTCATACCAGGAGCTCTCCACGCTGCATCTTATCGCGCACGTTTTGGACTCGCTGTATAACACGGGGCATTGTAAAAAGACGCTTGCATATCTCCTTCCCGCATATGAATCGCCTTTTTCTTTTTTCGAGCAGTTTGCCCTCTGTCTCGATAAATGCGGATATTTCATAAAACCGCAGAAAAAGCAGATCATCTTTGAGGCTCTGTACCAGTTCGCAGCCGGATCTCAAAATGTTGATCTGGAAAGCGTCAGGGAAGCGCTTATCTTTGACTGGCTGTGCCTCGAAAAGCCACGCGTCTGGCCAAAAGGCCTTGAGGTTTCGCACATGGAAACCGATAAAATGCAGATTCGCCGTTTTTTTAAGGACAAAGGCAACATACAAAAATATTTGCCCGCGTATCAAAGTCTGTCACCGGCTGAAACAGAAAAACGATGTTTCATGTGCGTTTTTGACTTCATATTTCCCGGGCAAACCGCCATGCTTTTTGACTACGGCAAAAAACCAGGCGATAGAAAATTCTATCAGATCATTGAACCTTTAAAATGATCCTGCCGGTCAAAGCAATGCGCAGAAAAAAAGAGGCGATAAGGCCTCCGAAAAAATATATAATAATGTTTGAAGCGAAACATACTACAAACCGCTTCTCTTCAGCCATCTGGTCACACCCAACAACATCACGATGATCGGCAAGGCACCCGCGGCAATCACGATATAGAATATTTTTTGTATATTGGACGTAATATCAAGCTTATATGCATCATCCGAAGCGGCATAGACCGTTTTCATCGGGATCTGCACGCTGTCCATCTTTTGATTCAGATAATTGAGCGTGTTCAAAAACAACAATGCGTTGCTGCGGTGTCTGTAGTTTTCTTCGGACACCACAAACGATGACGATGTGTACAGCACAACCGTTGAAAACTCGTTTTGTGCCATCGCGCCGACGACAAAGATTCCCGTATCGTCGCCCGCATTCATATCAAGGCCGCCAAGCGTCTTATCCGGCGTTTTAACATAGCACGACGCGTCCGTTTCGAGGAGCGTTGTGACCGACGCACCTACCGTGTTGAGCAGATCGATCGAGCTTGCATACGAAAGCACGGGGTTCCGGCCGCCCTCGGCCAGTGACACCGTAATGGCGCTTGCGCTGTTTGGCACCGGAATGATGCTGACCGGCGACCTGAACGTTTTTGACGGATCTCCGCCGATAACGACATCATTGTTGACAGACATATCATACATCAAAAGAAGAGAGCCAAAGTTGGCAAGATCGTTTGCCACATACTCTGTTTCGACTGTCGTTTCGTCAACACTCATGCTGTCAATAAAGAATATCTCCTGCCCGCCGGTTTCGTGGAACGCTTTTAAACC
>JAQTSP010000193.1 GCA_028711205.1 Eubacteriales bacterium
GCCCAAAACGCTCTCATCCTTTTCTATCAGCGCCTGCATGATGCTTTTGGCCCTGTCCGTCACGTCCGCCGGCACGCCTGCCAGCTTCGCGACTTCTATGCCAAAGCTTTTATCCGTTCCGCCGCGCACGATCTTGTGCAGGAAGATGACCGTGTCGTTCATCTCTTTGACGGTGACAGAATAGTTGCTGACGCCCGGCACGATGCCCTCGAGTTCCGAAAGCTCGTGAAAGTGCGTCGCGAAAAGCGTTTTCGCCTTGATTCTCTCACCGATATATTCGACAACAGACCATGCGATCGACAATCCGTCAAGCGTACTGGTGCCCCTGCCGATCTCGTCGAGTATCAGCAGGCTCTCCGGCGTCGCATTGTGCAATATGTTCGCCACCTCGTTCATCTCGACCATGAACGTGCTTTGCCCCGACGCCAGGTTATCCGAAGCGCCCACGCGCGTGAATATCTTGTCCACGATGCAGATATCCGCGCTGTCGGCGGGTACGAAGCATCCCATATGCGCCATCAGCACAATCAGTGCGACCTGCCGCATGTATGTGCTTTTGCCCGCCATATTCGGGCCTGTCAGTATCATGATGTTCTCATCGTCGGTAATACGCGTATCGTTTTTGACAAAAGACTGCTTCACGAACGTTTCAACGACCGGATGGCGGCCTCCCGCGATATGCAGCCCGCCGTTCTCTATCATCGTCGGTTTAACATAGTTTTTCTCGTACGCGACAGCGGCGAAGCATCTTATCACGTCTATGATCGCAATGATCCTGGCCGCGTTCTGAAACCGCCTGATGTTATCGTTAAGCGTTTTCCTGACCGCCACAAAACATTCGTACTCCAGCGCAACGCATTTTTCTTCCGCGCCAAGGAGCTTTTCTTCCATCTCTTTTAGCTCCGGCGTCACAAACCGCTCGCAGTTAGAGAGCGTCTGCTTTCTGATATACCGGTACGGCACAAGCTCAAGATATGATTTTGTGATCTCGATATAATAACCGAACACCTTGTTGTATCCTATCTTGAGATTCTTGATGCCTGTGCTTTGCCGCTCCCTGGATTCCAGCGACGCGATCCATTCCTTGCCCTGGCGCGACGCCTGTTTTAACGCGTCGATCGGGGCGCTGTATCCCTGTTTGATGATACCGCCGTCCATGATGCCGGCCGGCGCGGCCTCCTCTATGGCCGCATCGAGCAGCCCATATATATCCTCCATGCAGTCAAGGCCGCCAAACAAGCGCAACAAAAGCGCGGACTGACAGTCTTTTATCGACGCCTTCAAAACCGGCAGTTTTTCAATCGACTTTTTGAGCGCGAGACAGTTCCTGGCGTCCAGCGTCGCATAGGCGATGCGCGATATCAGCCTTTCGAGGTCGAACACGCCGTCAAGCGCGCCCGCTATGCTGTCCGAGAGCGGCAGGCCATCCTTGATCTCCTGCACGGCGTCCAATCTGCACTGTATCTCACCAATGTTTTGAAGCGGCTCGTTGATATAGCGCTTTAAGAGCCTCGCGCCCATCGCCGTTTTTGTGTTGTCTAACGTGCCGAAAAGCGAGCCCTTGACTTTGCCTTCCCGCAGCGTCTTGTTAAGTTCTAAGTTGCCTCTCGTAAATACGTCGAGCGCCATAAATTCGTTTTTATTGTTGACGCGAATCGCGTTGATATGCGAAAGCGCGTTCTTTTGCGTCTCTTTCAAATAATCAATCAGCGCGCCTGCCGCGCCGATACAGGCACTGTTATCGCTGACGCCGTATCCTGAGAGGCTGGCGACCTTAAAATGGGACAGCAGCAAATCCATCGCCGTACCATGCTCAAACGTAAACCCCGGATACGCGCTGGTGAAAATATTCTGTTCTTTGATAAACGATGCAAGCTGTTCGATGACATCCTGATCTTCCGCAGAATAGATTATCTCGCTTGGCAGTACCCGCGACACCTCGTTGATCACAGCCGACAGATCCTCGGCGATGCTGCACTCGCTGATATAAAACGCACCAGTCGATACGTCCGTATAGGCAATGCCGACACTGTCGCCGCATCTTCTGAGCGACAATATATAGTTGTTATCGGTGTCGCAGAGCATCGTGTTTTCAGTGACGGTGCCCGGCGTGATGACCCGCACCACGTCGCGTTCGACGATGCCCTTTGAAAGCGCGGGGTCGGTCAGCTGCTCGCATATCGCGACTTTGTATCCCTTTTTGATCAGCCTGTCGATATATCCCTGAACGGAATGGTATGGCACGCCGCACATCGGTGCGCGCTGCGGCATTCCGCAGTCGCGTCCGGTCAGCGTGATCTCAAGCTCTCTTGACGCACACAGCGCGTCATCAAAAAACAGTTCATAAAAATCCCCAAGACGGTACAAAAGCAAACAGTCTTTGTATTTTTCTTTCAGCTCGGCATATTGCCTCATCATCGGTGTCAGCTCCGCCATAAATTCCTCCATGCGTGTTTGTCATATTATAACACATATTATGGTTGTTGTTGAAAAAAGATGAATTTTAGCATATAATTCTAATAATATAAAATAATAGGAGCTTTGCATGAAAAATTATTGCGTGGTTTTGCTGATACTGGCACTTTTCATTTTAACTTCGTGTACTGATGCTTCAGTCTCTTATTCGCTTAAAGATAATAACAGCATCAAAATTGTATACTCAATAACAACCTCTGCCGCTGACGAGAAAATTTCCGATTATGCCGACGATACGGCAGCATATTGGGAAGAAATGGGGTTCTCAACGGATACTTCAGAGGATGACGACCAATATACAATAAGCGGCCAAAAGACAATAAGAAAAAATTCTATGAATCAGGCTTCATCTAAATTCTCTTCGATTTTAACAGACGATGAATCATTATTTGACAATGTGACATTTGAATATACACCTTCGTATTTTGAGGATAATTTCAGCCTTACTGCGAGTGTTTCTTTAAAGGATTTGTTCTACGAAAAGACAAACCAGGACATACCTGTCGCCGAACTTGAGAACTTGCTCGACAGCGCCAAAGATGGCTTGTATACCCTCTCGATAGAACTGCCTGGAGACGTTGTTGAAACAAACGCGGATACGCAGCGCGATCAGGTATGCACATGGCTTATAAGATACGGAGAAACAACGCAAATCGCGTTGAAGACAAAAAACGTTTTTGATGAAAACATCGCAAACTATGCGGGACTCACCGAGACACAAAACAATGACAATTTGTTATTTATCATAGGCTGTATCGTCACCGGTACCCTTTTGGCCGCTGTTATAATTATCGTCTTTATCCGAAAAGCCCGGAATCAGAAGTCGGCATAGAAGGGTTCCGAAGCCTGCATACGGCCATCGGGCAGTATCAGATAGACTTTGAATATCCTGTCCTCGTTTGTGATGCCGTCACTCCACCAATAGATCCAGCCGCCGCTTCTGTATGATGCCGTCCCGACGACCGCGAGCGGGTCTTCATTGCCACAAACTGTCTTAATCGGCCATATTAGGCTGCCATATGTGTCATAACAGACAAGTGTATAAAAAGCGTCAGGATCTGTGGATGTCTTTGTCCACGAAATATTGTAATACCGATATCCGTTACTCGATTTCTTTTCCATTTCAATATTGAAATCTGCTGTTTCGAGCGATCCCAAATCGTTTGTCATGCCTATAAACGAATAATAGTAATCACGCAGCCCAGCGACTTCATCAGCTAACGGTATATATATGTTCTCCTGCGGATAAACATTGATCATCGTATCCGTTATTTCAATATTATCAAAATAATCATCATCCGTTTTCAGCGCTTGATAAATATCTTTGAACTCGTTCGTCTGTTTCGTATTCGGGCTTCCCATAAGCTGTACATAGTCCTCTGCTGCGATTTCATAGATGTCCCATTCATGGTTCTCATTGTATAATTCCCATTCATTGTAGAAAACTTCATGGTCAAGGCCGCTTATACCTCTTATATTATAATATTCGGATTCGCGGGCGGCATCATCATCCTGCAGGAAATAATGCATGGTATAATGATGCCCGTATTCGTGCGCAATCGTCCTGGCCGCCTCCGATACGGTCTCGAAATCATCCATGTTGAAAAGTTTGATTGTCGACAACATAGGCGTCATCTCATATGCCAGCGTTGGCGAGAAGACCGCGGGTATATCAAGGTATATTTCGAAAATTTCCTCATCATAACTCTGGGTCCCTGCAATGAAGGTATCCGCGTCATTGTCATCTGACGAGCCTCCGTAAACAATGACTTCAGAGATGTAATAGATCTCATCACCGTGCCCGTTATTTAAAAGCTCATTATAGATCTCCACCAGCTTATCCCCCATCCAGGCGTCCGAAAAGCTGACAATGGTAAACCCGAGCGGCGTTTCGTATATGTCAGTGCCAATAAATTCTGTCGTGTCAACTTCTAACGGGATGCCGC
>JAQTSP010000194.1 GCA_028711205.1 Eubacteriales bacterium
AAATCAATATCCAACGGGAAAGATCCCGTATCGTCCGCCTGCCTCTCTTTGATAAAGTAAACGGTGGTTCCATTAATAACGGTTCAAGTGCGACGCGAATTTTTGACCCCTTTTCTGATATCTCAATGTTTTTCTTCACATTGCCGATATATTCGTTATCTGTATACTGGCTGATCCACAGATCGATCTCTGTGGTATACGTTGTCTGTATGCCCTGCCCCGGACTTTGATTGAGAACAAGGCCCTCCTCCTGGTCGCTTTCATCCTGGTAAATAAAGCACTGATTAAGTCCGGCCTCGCTAAGTATGCTGATGGCCTGATCAAGAAGCATACCGGCCACTTGCGGCATCACAATGCTGCCCTCCGCTTCTGCACTGGAGATAACAAGCGTCACCGGGTTATTCTCTGAAATCGTTGTTTCTGCTTCGGGAATTTGAGAAATAACGCAGCCGGCGGCGACACTTTCGCTGTATTCATATTCGATGCCTTCCAGTACCAAGCCCAGTGACTGGATAACGCTTTCGGCTTCTTCCTGCGTTTTATTAACGACATTGGGCATAACCTGATCGGCAGGGCCGCTTGAAACCGTCAGTATAATAACGCTGTTCACCAAAGCCTGGCTTCCGGCCCCGGGCGACTGTGAAAGTACGATGCCTTTTTCGGCCGTTTCGCTTGTTTCGTATGTCTTATCGACAGCGAGGCCGATTCCAATCAGCAGATCTTCGGCAGATACTTCTGTCATGCCGACCGAGTCGGGCACGACAACGGCTTGGCTGCCGGCAGAGAATGCATTTGCGCCGGCGACGATCGCGCTGATCACTACGGCAGCCAAACCGATTAATACGCATACCTTCCAGATCTTATTCCGTTTTTCAAAGACAGCTCTTTTTGTACCCGTGGTAATCAATGTGGCCGGCAAAGTCACAAAAGAGCCTTCAGGATCGACCAGCGCACGCACAAGATCATTTTTTAGCTCGATCATGGACTGGTATCTGTCTTTCTTACTTTTGCTGGCTGCTTTTAATATGATAGCGTTTATCGAAGATGACAGCCGGCCGTTTTTCTCTGCGGGCGGCGTCATCTGTTCGTTGATATGTTTTAGCGCCACTGAAATTGTTTTGTCGCCCGTATACGGCAGCTCCCCGGTCAGCATTTCATATAATACGATACCCAGAGAATATATATCCGTCCTTGTATCGACTTTTTCGCCCTTGGCCTGTTCGGGAGATATGTAATAGATGGACCCAAGTACCTGCTTTTCGTTATCTTCTTCTTTAGAAACGCTTTTAGCAATGCCAAAATCAGTTATCTTTATCTTCCCGTCACCGCATAAAAGTATATTCTGAGGTTTGATATCTCTGTGTATGATGCCTTTCCTGTGGGCCGCAGCAAGCGCCGAACAGATCTGTATGGCGTACTGTACGGCTTCTTTTTCATCGATTCTGGTTTTTTCATCGATAAGCGTCTTTAATGACGGGCCATCGATATATTCCATGACCATATAGTAAACGCCTTCATCGAAACCCAGATCCGTGACATGCACAACATTTTCATGGTCGAATGAAAACACCGCCTGCGCTTCTTTTTTAAAACGGTTGACGTATTCGGGGATCGATGTAAACTTCTCTTTCAGGATTTTTACGGCGACGAATGTGTTTGTCTTTTTACAGTTGGCTTTGTATACATACGCCATGCCGCCGGTGTCGATCATCTCGATGATCTCATATCTTCCGCCGAGCAGTTTTCCTATCATACGCGCTCACCGTCCATGCATGCGATGATCACGCTGATGTTGTCCGAGCCGCCGCGCTGCAGCGCCAAATCGACCAGACGATCCGCGGCCGATTCGATCTCACCGTTCAATATATCCGCGATATCCTCATCAGTAACCGCCGCGTTGAGGCCGTCCGAGCACAGCAGTACACAATCCTCTTTCTTCAGTGCGACACTGTACACGTCTGCCTCGACTTCGGGCTCAATGCCGACAGCGCGTGTGATGATGTTTCTTTGAGGATGTAACAGCGCTTCTTTATGGGAAATATACCCGGTATCAATCAGCATCTGCACATACGAATGGTCCTTTGTGATCTGCGACAGGACACCGCCGCTGAAAAGATACGCGCGGGAATCGCCGACCTGGCCGATGAGTGCGTCATCGCCATGGAAAACGGCTACTGTTGCCGTAGACCCCATGCCCCGTCTTTTTGCATTTTTGGCCGCATCGTCCCAGACACATTTATTCGCCGAGGACAGCAATTCCAACATGGTCTCTTTCGTGACATCTTCCGGTTTGACGGCGCGCAGCGATTTTACGACTGTGTCCACAACGATACTGCTTGCGATATCGCCCGCGTTGTGGCCGCCCATACCGTCGGCGACAACAGCAAAAAAGCCGCCGTCCGGCGCCGCGTAGAAACTGTCTTCGTTATTGCGTCTGATATGGCCTTTATGTGTCTTTGCGTAAAATTTCATGGTTCCTCTCGTTTCAATTTTAACTGGCCGCATGCGCCCTCGATATCACTTCCAAGTGAACGCCTGACCGTCGCGCTCTTGCCGGCCTGCACCAGTTTTTCCGCGAAAGCGTGGGCCTGTTTTGCGGCCGGCGGCATATATCCGCCTGACGCCCGGTTTAATGGTATCACATTGATATGGCAGTTGAGCCCATGGAGCGCGTCTTTCAGCGTCAGTATGTCTTCGCTGCCGTCATTGAAATCCTTGATCAGTGTGTATTCTATTATAATGCGTCTGCCCGTTTTTTTAAAGTATATGTTTGCGGCATCCAGTATCTGCCTAACGGAATACGCCGCCGCGACGGGCATCACTTTTTTTCTTTTTTCGTCGATGGCCGAGTGAAGCGATATGCAAAGCGTGATCTGCATCCCCTCGTCCGCCAGTTTTAATATGCCGGGCACAATGCCGCACGTTGAAAGCGATATATGCCGCATACCGATATCATGCTGCACGTTTAAAGCGCGTATAAAAGAAACGGCGTTGTCATAGTTGTCAAGCGGCTCGCCGCTGCCCATCAACACGACGTTTGAGACATTCCCGTCTTTATTGACCGCGATAAACTCAGAGCGCATCTCCCCTGCCGACAGGCTGCGCACAAGCCCGTGCTTTCCCGACGCGCAGAAAACGCAGCCCATGCGGCATCCAACCTGCGTGGAGACGCACAGCGTATCGCCGTGATGGTACCGCATCAGCACGCATTCGACAAGTCCGCCGCCCGATATGGCCAGCAGATATTTCTCTGTGCCGTCGGTTGACACGCGCTTCTCGTTTATTTTTGCGTAACCTTCCGTATGATCACGGCGCAGTTTCTCACGCAGTCCTTTGGAGAGGTTCGTCATGTCATCGAAAGGGACACCCTTTTTGAGCCACGACATAAGCTGTCTGGCCGCGTACGGTTTCTCGCCCATATCGGCAAGCAGGTTTTTCAGTTGTTCCTCCGTCAGCGACAATAAATCCTTCATCTGTTCCTCGTCATGACCGCGATATAAAATCCGTCCGAATGGTCGGTGTGCGGATACAGCGTGATAGGCGTTTTTTTGTATGCAAAGCCTCTGTTTTCATTGATGAACCTGTCTGTCAGCTGCTGATTTTCCTCTTTGTTGATCGAACACGTATAATAAGCGAGCGTGCCGCCTGTTTTCAGATACCTCGCGCACGTCGATAATATCTCATGCTGTTTTTTACTTAAGTCCGCGATGTCCTCACTCTTTCTCGCATATCTGATGTCGGGGCTTTTTGCCATCAGTCCCATCGCGCTGCACGGCGCGTCCACGATGACCACATCAAAATGTTCAGCAAATTTCGGGTCAAAGACACTTGCGTCGTGCATTTGTATTATTGCGTTTTTGACGCCGAGCCGCGCAAAGTTTTTTTCCGTCATGTCGGTGCGGTGCGCGTGTATGTCCCACGCCGTGATATCAAGCGTGTTGTCATAAAGCGCGGCTGCGTATGCGCTTTTGCCGCCGGGCGCCGCGCAGCAGTCAAGGAGCCTTATACCCTGCCGCATGTCCGTTTCGAGCACGGCACGCATCGCGCTTGGCGACTGCACCGCGATCCAGCCTTTTTGATAGATATCCATATTTTCGATATCCGACAGGCCGTCTATGATATACGCATGTGCGATGCTGCCCGTCGTATAATGAAGTCCAAGGCTGTCCAGCGCTTGTATGAATGTATCCGTATCAATGCGCAGCGTGTTCATGCGCACAGCGGTGCCTTTATCCGCTTTATATGACAACAGCGCCTTTGTAAACGCAAACCCGAAATCGCCGATGAATTTCTCGCATATCCAGAGCGGATAGCTGTATGAGACGCTGAGCGCCTCTGCGGTGTCGCCCTGCGGATAGGTGATGTCGTGTATGCCGCGGACGAGCGCG
>JAQTSP010000195.1 GCA_028711205.1 Eubacteriales bacterium
GCAACGATATACTGCGCGACGAAAGGTGCGGTGGAGTCTTTTTCGAAGACGCTTGCGATCGACGAAGCCAGAAACGGCGTGCGTGTCAATGAGATAAAACCCGGGAATATCTGTAATGAAATGTTTGCACGGTATGCCAACCAACGCCCGGATGCGGATGAGTTTTTGGAATACAACAATAAACTGCAATGGATGAGCCGCGGCGGCGCATCGCAGGAAGTGGCAACAGCCGTTGCCTTTCTTGCAAGCGAATGGGCAAGCTTCATTACCGGGGCATCGCTGATGGTGACCGGTGGATATGACTTTGGTGAGGGCATCAAGCAGCCGATCTTCAATTGGGATACTCAGGTAAAAAAATAATTATAGCTTTACTTTTTTAAGGGAGAGTTGTGAAAAAGCATATAGAATGAAAAATCAAAGAAACAAGTATAAAGGGGATAGATGATGGGCGACACGATGAAAGCAATTATTTATAAGAGCGGCGGACGGTTCGCTGTATCAGAAGTGCCAAAGCCGCAAATTAAAAAGCCAAGCGATGTGTTGATCAAAGTGGAAGTTGCCAGTATTTGTGGATCCGATCTGCAGATCCTTAAGGCGTCGGCAGGCTATCCTGCCAAAGAGGGTGTGGTGCTTGGGCATGAATATGTCGGTATTATCGAGGATGTCGGGGAAAGTGTCATGGGTTTTGAAACAGGCGACCGCGTTGTTATCGAACCAGATGTTAGCTGTGGCGTATGCAGACAGTGCCGTGCGGGAAGGCAGAATCTATGTGATAATGTAAGAGAAACGGGAGTCTTTTCTGATGGCGGGTTTGCACAATACAGCGTAATGCCCTTTAAAGCGGTCCACAAAGTTAGCAACGCGCTTGATCCGGAAATCGCCGTTTGGGCAGAGCCGCTTGCTTGTAGCATTAATGGTATGCACAAAGCAAATATAAATGTTGGAGAGACGGTTGTTGTCTTGGGTGCAGGACCTATTGGGTTACTGTTTATTAGAGCAATCAAATCGGCCGGCGCGGGGAAGATTATCGTATCTGAATGTATGGAGGCACGCAAGGAAATTGCTCGGGAATCCGGCGCGATCGTTATAGACCCGCGCAATACGGATATAAATGTATTCGTTCGTGAGCAGACATCAAATTACGGTGCAGATGTGGTGATCGATTGCGTGGGCTCACTGTTGAGCGATGCAGTAAAATGCGTCCGGAAGGGCGGCAAAATCGTTATATTTGGTATTAACGCCAACGCGGAATGTATCGTCAAGCCTGTCGATATTGTTTTTAATGAACTGACTATTGTCGGCAACTATATAGCAAAACATACCTTCCCAGACGCCATTAATATGCTGGAGAAAGGAATAATGGAAGTCGGCGACATGATAACACACAGATTCCCGCTTGTTGATTTTAAGCAAGCTTTGGATGTATTGTATGCGGGGGAAGCCATAAAAGTGTTAGTCAAGCCATAGCACATGCCGCTTCTCCGAAGGAATAAAATTATGAATCTGCTGTTTCTGGCTGTTGAACTGAAGACAGCATTTTTAAACGTCAAAAAAGATTATTTTAAAAAGATTATTTTAATAAGTATAAAAGACAGAGAAATAAACCCCTGAAAACTGACAAAAAACCCTCAATTGCAGGATAATAAAACTATGATTGGGGGTTTTATTATGTCAGGGGAAAAAGCAACGACACAAATATGCGTGTCTGCGGCGGCGAACAGTATTTCTGAATCAGTTGGTGGAGAAGGCTGTGACATACGTTGAAATATGAGAGAACGTTTGCCAGGCTGTGACATGCACCTGGTAATTTTTTTGCCAGGTATTCATTAACGTTATCTGCTGTTACAGCGGGATATTCTCAAGTACGTAATTTTATGAATTAAGCCGATATAAGCATGCCCTGCAAGCTGTTATTTATGGAGGATTTCTGCTGATAAATGTGACTCTTAACTATGGTGTATCTGATAGCTTCAAGTCTCCTGATGTCAATTCTAGAAATCATTCTTTTGGTTTTCCAGAATCAATGTTCTGCAAAGCCTTGCTCAAGTGTTCGCGCATCGCTTTTGAGGCAGCTTTGCTGTCCTGCTTCTTGATGGCATTAAAAATCTCTTTGTGATCGATCAGAGACTTTTTTGGTTGGCCCGAGATGTTGAGCGTGGCTTTTCGTGTCCGGGCAAGCAACTCACCGCACATATCGAGTATGATGCAGATAGCGGAATTATCTGAGGCGATGGCCAGCGCTTCGTGAAAGGCGTTATCTCCGTTTACGCCGTTTTCTCCTGCGGCAATTTCCTTTTCCATCTGATCAATAGCGTTTTGGATCATCTCGACTTTTTCGGGTGTGATGCGTTTGGCTGAGAGCGCGGCTGTTTCGGTTTCCAAAAGCAGGCGGACATCGATCAAATCACGCAATAGCTGCTCATCCTGGGAGAGCATGGCAGAGAACGGGTCCATCACGTTTTCCAAAGAGATGGATTTGATATGGGTGCCGCCGCCGACGTTGGATTCGATATAACCCATCATCTCCAGGGAGCGCAGCGCCTCGCGTATGGCCGTCCGGCTGACGTGCAGATCCTCCGCCAGCTTGCGTTCGGGAGGTAGCTTATCGCCCGGCTTGAGTGTGCCCTCTTTGATGAGGTCGAGTATTTGTTTAACGATTTCTTCGTATAGCCTGGTTTTTTTCAAAGGTTCTAGCATAAATAAAACGTCCTATTCCGGTTATTTGTAGTCGTTGTGTTTCACAGACATGGACACTATACCACATTGATGGTTTTTTGTCTATTGGTATGACAAAATTCAAATATACTATTGCATATATAAACGCGGTATGATAGTATAATGGTAATACCAATTAATAATATGCAATCAGCTTTATTATCAAATGGTTTCTTTACAAAATGCATTTGAAACAAAGCCAAAAATAAATCAAAGGGGTGTTTTGATTGGAAAACGAGCAGTACATTTCTTCGCTGATTGGGAAGGCCAGAGAAGCGCAACGACAGCTGGAAAACTACACACAGGAGCAAGTGGACGTTTTGGTCAGGATCACTGCCAAGATCGTATTCGACAATGCAGATATACTGGCTAAAATGGCAGCGGAAGAGACGCGTATGGGCGTATATGAGCACAAGATCAAAAAAAATGAAGGCAAAGCCCGTATATTATGGAACCATATGAAGGGGAAAAAATCAGTGGGCATACTCCGGTATTTGAGAGATGAAGGGCTGGTAGAGATCGCAAAACCAAAAGGCGTTATCGGAGCGGTTACCCCTTGTACCAATCCCATCGTGACGCCGATGTGCAACGCCATGTATGCCATCAAGGGAAGAAACGCCATTATTATCGCGCCGCATCCGCGTGCGAAAAAATGCGCAAGGTTTATGGTGGATCTTTATGATGAAGCGTTTGCAAAACTGGGCGCGCCAAAAAACATCATACAGGTTGTCGACGAGCCCAGCATTGAACTGACCGGCATGCTGATGAAGGCGGTTGATGTGGTCATCGCGACGGGCGGTATGGGCATGGTGAAAGCGGCGTACAGCAGCGGCAAACCGAGCTTTGGTGTGGGCGCGGGCAACGTTCAATGTATCATAGACCGTGATGTGGATTTTGAGGAAGTTGCAAAGAAGGTAATTGAGGGCAGAGCGTTTGACAACGGCCTCATATGTTCCGGCGAGCAGACCATCATCGCACACAGGGATGATTTAAAAAAAGTCATAGATGCATTTAGAAAAGCAGGCGCTTACTATACCGAGGATAAAGAAGAGCTTGATAGAATCCGCAATGTTGTTTTCCCGGAAGGCGCCATGAACAAGGATGTTGTCGGCCAGCCAATTGACAAGATAGCAAGGCTGTGCGGCATCGATATCCCCGAGGGTACCAGGGTGATTATCGTCAAGCCGGAAAAATTCGGTACGGGCGACTATTTCAGCAAGGAAAAGATGTGCCCGCTGATGTCCGCATACACATATGACACTTGGGAGGCGGCGGTGGATATCGCCCATCAAAATCTTTTAGTGGAAGGCAAGGGGCATACTGTCGCCATTCATTCCAACAATGAAAAGAACGTGGAATATGCCGGTCTGGTATTGCCGGTTTCGAGGCTGCTTATCAATCAGATCGGTGCGACGATGAACGGCGGCAGCTTTGTGAACGGACTGAATCCGACGACGACTCTGGGCTGCGGCAGCTGGGGCAACAACTCTATCAGCGAGAATCTGGACTATACGCATCTTTTCAACGTATCGCGCATTGCGTACGTCAAACAGGGCGCCCGGCAGCCGTCCGATGAAGAGATTTGGGGGTAGAACATGAAACTGCTGGAATATAAAGCAAAGGAATTATTCGACCAGTACGGTATACCGACGATGCGCG
>JAQTSP010000196.1 GCA_028711205.1 Eubacteriales bacterium
ACGGATATACACCTCTGTTTTGCCGCTGCCCGTGACGCCGTGCAGCAGATATTTTCCCCTTGCTGAAACAATCGTGGCAATCGCGCTTTCCTGATCGTGTGTCAGTACAAAGTTTTCTTCTATTTCCGCCGTTCTTCTTGTATTGCGCATCGTCTCGATGGTATTGATAGAAAGCGCGCCTTTGCCGCAAAGCGCGTCTCTCGCGGACGCGCTTTGCGGCACGATGCGCTCAAGGGCACTCGTATTCAAGCGTTTGTGTTCCCGCATAACGCCCAGCACTTCAAGCTGTTTCGGCGCTTTTATTTTCCCGCCGCGTGTTTTGAGCGATTCAACAAAAGCATCATATGTATCGTCCGAAAGCGAATACACGACTTCGCGCGCGAACTTGTCGCCGACCCTTCCGCCGCGCATCTCGGCAGGAAACATCAGACGCAGAGCGCATGCCAGCGTTGTGTGGTAATACCGCCTTATCATACCGGCAAGCTTGATCTGTCCCGCCGTCAGCGCCGGAAAATCGGCGAGAACGGCCGCGATATCCTTTATGTTTTCGGTGTCATATGCGCAATTTTCGGATAAATCAAGAACATACCCTTCGCGCAGCGCATTGCCTTTGCCAAAAGGTACTTTGACTCTGAACCCGACGTCCAGCACCATGGCGTCCGGTACGCGGTATTCAAACAGTTTGTCAATGCCGGAATGAACGATGTCAACAATCACCTTCGCAAACATGGCTACCTCGCATCGTTTATCTTTAAATAATGCTCACGAACTTTCTCCACGATGCATTTGCCAAGATATTGCTTGCTCCCACTGCCGAGGTCTGCCGTTTTGCCGTTGTTGTAGAACAGTTTGATATTGTTGCGGTCCGCGCCGAATCCTTCGCCGGCCTTAGACACGTCGTTCAGCGCGATGATATCAAGGTTTTTGGATGTCAGCTTCGCCAGCGCATTTTTCTCAAAATCCTGTGTCTCCGCGGCAAAGCCCATTATAAGCTGGCCCTCTCTTCTATGTGCGCCAATCTCAGCCAGGATGTCTGTTGTTCTGACAAGAGCGAGATTGAGATCGACACCCTTTTTTATCTTATGCTCAGCCGATTCTTTTGGCTTATAGTCCGCAACGGCCGCCGCCATGATAATGATATCGGCTTCGTTTGAAAGCGCGAGCATCATATCGGTCATTTCTGCCGCGGATATGACATCGACAGTTTTCGCTTTTTGCGGCTTTTCAAGCGCGACGGGGCCGGAGACAAGCGTGACGTCCGCGCCTCTGTTAATCGCGGCCTCTGCGATCGCGTAGCCCATTTTCCCTGAGGAATGGTTGGACAGATAACGGACGGGGTCTATGCGCTCTCTCGTCGGCCCTGCGGACACGAGCACACAGATGCCGTGCATATCATACAAAGAGCGAAAAACGTCTTCGGCATAGTCGATGATCTCCTGCGGCTCTCTCATGCGCCCCTGGCCCGTATCGCCGCACGCCAGCACACCTTCGCCCGTATCCATGACGTGACAGCCAAGCTGCTTTAACACACCAAGATTCTTCTGCGTGGCGGCGTCATCGTACATCGCCGTGTTCATGGCGGGCGCAATAACGACAGGGCATTTTGCCGCGAGCAGCGTCGTCGTCAGCATATCGTCCGCAATGCCCGAGGCGATCTTGGCAATCACGTTGGCGGTCGCGGGCGCAATAATAAACATGTCCGCTTTCTTTGCGAGCGTGACATGCTTTACGTCATACGGTTCTTTTCTTTCAAACATATCGGTGATTACGGCATTGCCGGATAGCGTTTCAAACGTGAGCGCGCTGATAAATTCAAGGGCGTTCTTTGTCATGATGACATGCACATCATAGCCCTTCTTTTTGAACGCGCTGACAAGATAGGCCGCTTTATACGCGGCGATGCCTCCCGATACGCCGACAATAACCGATTTGGACATTGTATCAGCGTCCCTCCGGGGAAATGTACGTAATTCTGTCCTGGAATATCTCTTTGGCCGCCTGTGACACGGGATTGGCCTCCTGCTTTTCGGTCAGCGGTTCCGCGCCGTCCACAAGCTGGCGCGCCCTTTTCGCGGTCTCTACAACTAAAGTATAGCGGCAATCCACCTTTCCGCCAAGCTCACTTATACCGGGATACATCATGCTTGATCATCACTCCTTAAATATTCAAAATTTTCTCTATTTCGTGAGACCTTGAGTTTCTCTGCTTCAATTATATTTTCAATACTTTTGACAACTTTATCCACGCGGTCGTTGACGATGATATAATCATATTCATCGACCAGTTTCATTTCGCCGCTTGCTTTGCTCAGGCGTTTTTGTATCTGTTCTTCTTTTTCGGTACCGCGGCTGCGGATACGGCATTCCAGTTCTTCGATCGATGGCGGCACAAGAAAGATATAAACGCCGTCAGGAAAAGCCTTTTTTGCGTTAAGTGCGCCCTGGACGTCAATTTCCAGCAGCACGTCTTTTCCTTCAGACAACTTGCTCCTTACAAAGCTTTTCGGCGTTCCGTAATAATTATCGTATACATTGGCATACTCAAAAAACGCTTCTTTCTCAATCAGAGCATTAAACTCCTGTTCACTGATAAAAAAATAATGTACGCCTTCCTTTTCATCGACTCTCGGTTTGCGTGTTGTACATGAAATGGATAAAGCAATATCACTGCGTTTTTCCATCAGTACTTTACACACCGTTCCCTTGCCGGTGCCGGATGGCCCGGATAAAACGATCAGCAATCCCTGATCCATACACTATTCCTCAATATCCGTGTCTTTGTCAGACAGCCTGTGCGCAACGGTCTCGGGCTGAACAGCCGACAGTATGACATGGTCGCTGTCCGTAATGATAACAGCACGCGTCCTTCTGCCGTACGTTGCGTCGATAAGATTGCCTTTTTGCCTGGCCTCCTGTATGATACGCTTTATTGGCGCAGATTCGGGGCTGACAATGGCGATCAGCCTGTTTGCCGATACGATATTTCCAAATCCAATGTTTATAAGTTTGATACTCATAAACTACCTCCAGTTTATTCTATATTTTGAACCTGTTCTCTTATTTTCTCGACAATGCTCTTCCCTTCGATCACTGCGTTTGTAATCAGCAGATCCTGTGATTTTGAACCTATCGTATTGAGTTCCCTGTTCATCTCCTGCACCATGAAATCGAGCTTTCTGCCGACAGCCGTATCGCTCGATACGTTGCTTCGAAACTGTTTGATATGTGCACAGAGCCTCACGATCTCCTCGCTGATGTCGGCCTTATCGGCAATATAGGCAACCTCCGTGTTAAACCGCGTCTCATCGATGGTGCAGTCGCCAAGCAGTTCCTCTATTCTGAGCTTTAATTTTTCGCTGCATTCTTTTGCTACATGGTCTTTATTGGAATCGATGATACCTGCAGTTTTTTCAAGTGCGTTCAGGTATTCTGATATACTGGCCTCAAGCTCTTTGCCTTCTCTCTCTCTCATGTCGATCAGCGCGTCGAGCGCTTTTGATAATACGCCCTCCAGCAGCTGTAGCAGCATGTCTTCGTCTTCCGGCACTTCTTCTATCAGTATCGTATCGGGTATGCGGATGATATGTGACAGTTGAAGATCGTCCAGCAGCCCGACGTCCTTTGCCGCTTTTCTTGCGGCAATAACATACGCTCTGATCAGCCCGATATCGGGATTCGCTTTCTTTCCGCTATCCGCAAGCGCAAAGAAATTGACAAAAACATCCACCCGGCCCCTTGACAGCTTTCCTTTTATCGTTTTGCCGATATTCTCTTCGGCAAAACCGAGCGATCGTGGAATACGTGTATTGATATCCAGGAACCGGTGATTGACCGCTCTGATTTCAATTGTGATCTTTCTTCCGTCTTGTTCAGCCTGGGCTCTGCCAAAGCCTGTCATACTGCGCAAATGGCTCATACCGCCTTATCCTGTTATTCACCCAAAAAAGCTTTCGGTGTTTGCTCACCTCATAATAATAAATGATTATAGCACAATATGCAAAAAATAATAAGCGATATAATAAAAAAACATGAAAAATACCCGCTTTTGAACAATTACAACGGTATTTAACGCTATTCAGCCCAAAATTAATACTTCCGAAATAAAATAAACACTGCTATATAGAAAACAACTCATCGGCCTGAGGCATCGTAAGATTTGTTGCGACGCCTTTATCGATAAGGCGCAGTCCGTTTTCCGTGATTTTTCCTATAACTGTCGCTTTGATGCCGCGTATTGATAACTCGTCCATCATGGCATGCGTATTCGATGTCGTGATCAGCATACTGCCGCTTCCGATCAGCCGGTACGGGTCGATGCCAAGCACGCCGCACATTTTTTTTGTCACATCCAGCAACGGAATCTTTT
>JAQTSP010000197.1 GCA_028711205.1 Eubacteriales bacterium
TATCGTGACGCTCTGCAGTATGTTCTCTATCTCTGTGCCAAGCTGGCGCGTCAACTATGAGACAGAATCCAACGAGGTCTACGTAAACTTTAACTAAACATGATCGGCATCATGCCATAACGGCCATTGCCATTTCATGTAACACATAAATAAAAATGCCTTCTGCGGAGGGCGTTTTTTATGTGGCGGAAGAGACGGAGATGTTCTCGCAAACGCATTGCCTTTGTTTTCATCGCTGCTCCTTTCGCCGTACTTTCTTCAGTGCGTTTGCATTGTTACCGTATGCCATTTATGGTATAATGTCCCTGTTCAATTATGCTAATTTTTAGGAAAGAGGTACCGTTTATGACCCGAAAACTCGCCCGTGTACTCGGCATCACCGGCGCCGTGTTGGCATTGCCGCCATGGCTGCTTGCGATGAACAACTGCCTGTACGCCCTCTCTCTTCCCGACAGCTGGACGGATCTTGAAGCCAAAGGCTACGCTTACGACATCATCCTTATCGTATCCGTCTACGTCGCGCTCGCGCTGGCCGGACTTATCGGCAGCCTGCTGTTGTTTAAAAAACATACGCTCGCCGTAGCACTGATGCTCATTTCCGGCGTGCTGATGTCCTTTCTGGTTCTGCAATGGCTGACGTTTTATGTGTCTCCGGTATGGCCGTTTATACCTGCTCCGCTGCTGCTCTTCGCCGCGGGCGTGCTTGCCCTGATGGATAAAAAACCATCCGAGGCGCATTAACCCCTATCTGTCGTCTGCGAACTGTTCGAGCGCGAGGCGGCCATCGCTCTGGAGCGTGCGCTCATAATACATACCCTGCGCCTGTTCCTGCCTCCACTTCTGCATTTTCAATCTTTTTCAGCGCCCTCTCGCGCAGTCTGCCGCACGTCGCGGGCGAACAGAAAAGCCGCTGTGCGACCGCCTGGACACTCCTGTTCTCAAAATACCGGAGGCGTACATATGCCGTTTCCTGCGTATCAAGCCCCGCCGCCTCGACCGTCTTCTCAATCTCTGCAATCCTCTGCCGTTCCTGCCCGAGCTTCTTTTCGATACTCTCCAGCTCCGCGCGGTAGTGGTCGACGATGATCACGGCAGAACGTTCAACGGGGCTCAGGCGGCGGCGCTCCCGTTGCCCGATCCGCCCGTAATCGCATGATACGGCGATCTGGTCATAGCTCTGCTGATACGCGCCTTTTGCAAGAGAGAGGTCAAGCATCAGCCGGCCGATGCTCCGCGTCGCATACCAGTGGTCTTTTAAATATCGCTCCAAATCCGTCATTACGCCCTCCTTTACGTCACGCTTTCTCTTTGTGCCGTCCGCCTCATGGCGCGCTCTTCAAACAGTGCCCAAGCGTACCGGCACGCGCACCCGTCGCATATTTTCAAATCTCCGTGCCGCCAGTATTCTCCGCCTGAATATATCGCGCCGCCGCAGTATTCGCAGTACGCCCACACAGGCGGCGGCGTTGCCTCGCCCCAAAATCTGTCCTCCATTTTGCCTATATGCCCGTCTTCTCGATAATCAAATCAAGCTGCTTGTCCAGCGCCTCGAGCTGCCTTAAAATCAGCCCGCATAGCACGTATCCCGCCACCGCAGTTTCCACGTCTTTCGTCTTCTCAAACTCCTTCGCCACAACCGCCAGCGTCCCCGCCATCGCGTCAAGCCTTTGGCTCTCCCTCGCATATCCGTCTTGCATAGCCTGTCTCCTTTCATACTATAGCTAAAAGCTATATCCTTTTGTAGCGCGTATGTTCCTCAGAGTAGAACACGCGAAACATGTCCTGTTCGGGAATGTCCAGTACTTTGGCGATCCGCGTGGCGACATCCGGCGATGGACACCGTATTCCGCTCTCAATATCCGAATAGTACCCCTGAGATATGTTCGCGCACCGCGAAATTTCGTCTTGCGTCAGGTTCGTGTTCTCCCGCATATTGGCAAGTATCAACCTCATGACTTCAACCTCCCATAATAGCTTACGGCTATATTTTAGACATTTTGTCACATCGTGTCAATAGCTAAAAGCTATACTTTACAAATCTATCGCTATGAGCTATAATTTAATCAGTCGGACTTGTTGTTTATACTCACCAATACATTTTTATATAAAGGATGGCAATAATTTGAACGATTTAGCTGACAGAATCAGACTCATGCGGCAAGCGCAGAACCTTAACCAGTCACAGCTGGCTCTGCGCGTGGGCGTCGCCCAGGCGTACATCTCCGAGATCGAGAAAGGCAAAAAAACGCCCTCAGTCGATGTGCTCGAAAAGCTGTGCGACGCACTCGACTGTTCCGCCGACTATCTTCTTGGCATCACTCAGTCAAGGCACTACAAGGTCGTAAAAGAAGAGAGCCTCCCGGCCGAGCTTCGCAACAAGGGACTCTCTCTCGAGGTGCTGCAGGAAGTCTTCGACAGGAATATCAGCGAAAGCGATATAAAGCTCGCTTTGCGGCTAGCAAAAGTCATACGGGACGAACAAAACAATAACGCATAGCGCGTGCAAATACACACCGTAGGCTTTTTATCCAATATAAGAACTTGTGTTCTTATTATAGATTTGGTGTGTCCTTTTTTTGGTACTGTTTGACGTTATATGGATATTTTTTCACAATAATCCTTTTGCGTGATAAAAAAGACTGAAAAAGCGCAGAAACTTCTGCCAATACCGCGCCCTGAAGATCAGACGGCTTTTCTGGGAAAACTGGGGGTATATTGTGCTAAAACCCAACGAAAAAAGCCCGGGGCAAACGCCGCCGGGCTTAATATGTTTCTCGCTTATACTATGGTCTACATGTAATCCGCCATATATTTTTCATACGCATCTTTTGCATCCGTCAGGTATTCTACGCATGAATCGATGTAATCCTGTTCCTCTGTGCTGCCGTAATCCGCATACCAGTACATATCGAAGTAATAGAATCCGTAAGAGAAATTACTGAGCATGTCATAGATCTCGTCCGGAATGCCTTCGGCATACATAAGCTCATCGGCAAGGTCCTCGGATTCTGTCCAGGACATATGCTGGTCTTCGGTCACCGCGTAGGTTGAGTAGGTCAGATAATCGATGTACAGAAGCGCGTCTTCATACAGCTGTGTGATCTGTGCGACGGTATCTTCATCGAGCGGCGGCGTGTAGATATGCACGATGCCACCGTTATCGTACAGGAATTGTTCCACATCATAGCTTAATGTCTCACCTTCATCCGAGCCGTTCGGGAAATAGAGTATATCGTATTCGTTCGCGGTGATAGTAAAATAGACACCGCCCTCGGCTCTGAATATCCCGTAAGCATCCTCGTCGATGATCTTCTCTTTTTCTCCTGCGCTGTCGAAACAGTAGACCTGCTCATCGGTCGTCAGCGAATAGGGTATATCCTCGATCAGATCGAACGCCTGCACATCGTACTGAAGCAGCTCTGACTCTTCTTCCGCCAGCGAATAGCGATAGAAATCGCCGTATTCCGAGTTTGAACTACTGCCTTCGATATAATAGAAATTATCACCGGCAATATCAAACCGGCCGGAAATCAAGTTCTCACCGACCTCGACACGGTCAGACCAGCCGTCTGCCGTCTTATACGTTAAGAACAACGATTCTTGACGGCCAAACGCCACACAGGAAAAGTCGGAGTTGATAGCATAGGCATCAACATCGCATTTCGCGATCTTGACCGGATCTTCGCCGATCTCTACCTCGTACAGTGTCACTTCGGAAGAATCATCCTCATCGTTCTCGACAAGCATGAAGTGTTTATCGGGAACGTAGTCTAAATCCGCGCCGAAATACGGGGCGAAAACAGCATTCCCATATTCCTGGCTCAGACGCTCTTTTTCCTCGCCTGGCGCCTGATAATACAACGAACTGCCGTCCTCCTGGCTATACGTATAATAGAGGAAGTCGTCGACATCGTCAAACGTCTGTACAACATATGCATTCGCGGCAATCTTATCCGTATCGCCGTCTTTATCACAAAGGTAAAGCGAGAATTCGCCGCTCTCGGGATCGTCACAGTAGGAATAAAGCACCTGCCCGTCATTTCCAAGATAGAGCTGATCAAATACCGAATAATACGTATAACCCGTACCTTCCTCTACCTTTTCAGGGTCTTTGCCGTCGATACTGACATACAGCGCGTACGTATTTTCCTCATCGCCTTCGGTCATCTTGATATATCCGACGTTTTCGCCGTTATCTGAAAAGCCGTAAAACGATGTCAGCACCGAACTCGCGACAGATTCCGGCTCGCCGCCAAGCTCGCATACGGACAGGTCACCAATTTCGTTCTTGACGTCGGTGAAAAGAAGTATCTTCGTACCGTCAGCTGATATGCG
>JAQTSP010000018.1 GCA_028711205.1 Eubacteriales bacterium
CGCGCTGTTGCCGACATGCCTCCTGTCAAATCAGCAGAAGGCTGTGTTTGAGCCGCATAAGGTATCATTCTACAGAGAGGTCGGGCAGATCGAGACAACGCTTGAGGTATGCGTTTCGCCCGAATACGACATGGAGATAAGAAGCCTCGATATCAAAAACAACGCAGATGTGCCCGTTTCGCTGGCCGTTTACTGCGCCTATACGCCGGCGCTTTGCAGCGAAAGGGATTTAAATGCGCATCCCGCTTTTGCCGAGCTTTTTGTACAGACCGAGACAGACCAGGAGAACAACACGGTTTTTGCCCGGCGCAGAGGCAGGAACATCTGGAACGCGATGAAAGTCTGCGGGCAGGGCAGCACAGAGCTGATGACGGACAGAGCGAACATATTCGGCAGGCAGAACACTTTCGGCATACCTGCCTGCATGTCCGACCAGAGAGGCGAAAGAGACGTCGCGAGGGCTGTGGGCATCAAGCGCAGTATCGTTGTACCGGGAAAAGAGAAGGGCAACGTGTCGTTTGTGATCGCCGCTTCGGACAACAAGCAGGGCGTGGCCGAGTCGCTTGCGGGTATCAGCGCTGATGAGGATATAAAACGGGTTTTTCATCTTGCATGGACGCATTCGCAGGTGGAGATGCGGTATTTAAAGCTGCAAGACATGCAGGCGACACTGTTTCAGAAGATCGCTTCACGCACCGTCATCAAGATACCGCCGGCACAGGCTGTTGCCGGAGAACCGGAGGGCATCAATACGTTGTGGAAAATGGGCATATCGGGAGACCTGCCGATCATCTGCCTTTTCGCACACGATGTCGCGCATATCGATACGGTGAGAACGGTGGTGAAAGCGCATGAGTTTATGAGTCACAGGCGCGTCGGAGCGGACCTGGTCATCATCTATGACGGCGGCGCTGAATATCTGTGCCCGCTTCGGGACCGGATCAAGGAGCTTGAGCTATCGGCATCGGGCAGGCCGTGCAACAGGATCACCGCACTCTCGCGCGTCCACCTTTCAGCTTCGGACATTGCGACGATCGTTAACGCATCCTGTCTGGTGCTGGAGGACACCGCGTCTTTGCATGAGCAGCTTAAAGTCGACAGACTGATCCGTCCGCTGACAGTGTTTGAACGCGACGGCGGGAAGAAAAAAGCCAGGATGCCAAAGCGCCTCAAAGCGTTTGACAACTTGAGCGGCGGCTATATCAACTATGGAACCGAATACTGCATCGACGTTATCGATTCACCGCCGTTGCCGTGGAGCAACATACTCGTCAACGCATCGTTCGGCAGCCTGGTCAGTGCCGGCGGCGGCGGTTATACCTGGGCGGAAAACGCGCAGATGACGCGGCTGACGCCGTTTCGCAACGACTCGCTGACCGACGTGGCCGGAGAAGGTTTGCTTGTCCGGAACGACCGCACGGGAGAAGTATTCAGCGCCGCGCCCGACATCTATGCCTCGGGGCCATATCGCGTCATACACGGTTTTGGGTACACAACATTTGAAAGATACGGCAATATCGACACGCGTGCCACCTATTTTGTCGATCGGGCGCTGCCTGTCAAAGCGGGGATACTCGGTCTTGCCAACAACACAAACAAGGAGGAAACGTTCTCTGTGTACTATTTTGCCGAGCCCGCGATCGCGAACACGGCGTGCCATGGCGTGACGGCAAAGTTTCAAGGGACATCGCTGGCGGCGGTGTCCGCGTTTGCCGACCCGCAAAGAGCCATGTTTATCGCCATGCCAGGGCAGGATGTGCGGTATACCGCTTCGACATACGAATTTTTCGGGTCTCCCGGCAATAACATACTGCCCGAGGCGTTAAAGACAAAAGATCTTTCCAACAGCGACGGACACGGCGCGTCGCTGCTCGCGCTGCAGGCAAGAGTCAGCCTGGGCCCGGGTGAGAGCAAGTCGCTCGCGGTGCTGATGGGATACGGCGACGCACGTCAAACGCAGGAGATCATGTCGGCGATGGACGGCGTTGACATGGTCGAGCAAAGGCAGCAGCAGACGAAAGCGTACTGGCAGAACCTTGTGGGCGGCATCAAGGTGTCGACACAGAACAAATCGTTCGATACGCTCGTCAACGGGTGGCTGACATATCAGACATATGCTGCAAGGCTTTGGGGTCGTACGGGGTATTACCAGTCGGGCGGCGCTTACGGTTTCAGGGACCAGTTGCAGGATGTGCTGGCGCTTTTGTATACAGACCCCGGTACCGCGCGGGCGCACATCATCAAATCATCGGCGCGGCAGTTCATAGAGGGCGACGTGCTGCACTGGTGGCACGAGCCGGCGCGCGGCGTGCGGACACGCATCAGCGACGACAAGCTGTTCTTGCCGTATGTGGCGTGCGAATACGAACGGATCACGGGCGATATGAGCGTGTTTGACGAAAACGTGAACTACCTTGAGGGCGCGCGCGTTCCGGAAGGCAAAGATGATATCTATGAAGAGTTTCGGGTGGGAGACACAAGCGAGAGTGTTTTCATGCATTGCGTACGCGCCATCGATTCGGCGCTTGTGTTCGGCGAGAACGGCCTGCCGCTGATGGGCACGGGCGACTGGAACGACGGCATGGACAAGGTCGGCAAAGACGGCAGGGGAGAGAGCGTCTGGCTTGCGTTCTTCCTGGCCGAGGTGCTCCGTATGTTTGCGGCGCTTTGCCGCTCAAGGGGAGAACACGTCACCGCACAGCGCTTTGAGAACCAAAGGCAGGCTTTGCGGGTCAATATTGAAAGAAACGCGTGGGACGGTGAGTGGTACATGCGCGCGTTTTTCGACGACGGTACGCCGATCGGCAGCAGTGTTTCGCCCGAATGCAGGATCGACCTCGTGTCTCAGGCGTGGGCGGTGATCTCCGGCGCGGTCAGGGCGCGGCGCGCATTTTTGGCCGCGGACGAGCATCTGGTGATGCGCGAAGAGGGCGTGATCCGCCTGCTGGCGCCGCCTTTTGACAAATGGGACAAGAACCCGGGCTATATTAAGGAATATCTGCCGGGTCTCCGTGAAAACGGCGGACAGTACACGCACGCGGCGGCGTGGTTTGTCATCGCCGCGGCAAAGCTGAGGCAAAAAGAAGGTGCGATGGCGCTGTTTTCGATGCTCAACCCGATCAACCATACGCGGACACAGGCCGGTGTCGCGAAGTATAAGGGAGAGCCTTACGTGATGGCCGCGGATGTTTATTACTCGGACGAGTATAAAGGCCGGGCAGGATGGACGTGGTACACGGGCACGGCGGGATGGATGTATCAGGCCGCCATCATCCACATACTGGGTATGCGCATCGACCGTGGGGTGCTCTCCATCTATCCGTGCGTACCCGATAGTTTTGGCAGATACACGATCGAATACAACAAAGGCGGCACGCTGTATATCATCACCGTCGACATCACGCCGGGGTACAGGGGAAGCGCGTGGCTCACCATGGCGGACGGCGAAAGAAGAAAAAACGTCAGGCTTGACAAAGAGGGCGGTGTGCATATGATTCACGCTTGTTGGTAGGCGTATAAAGATGTATACTCTATACCATGGATAACACATTTTTGCCGATGTCCAGGTGCGAGATGGATGAACAAAACATAGAGCGGCTTGACTATATCGTGGTCACGCCCGACGCGTATGTCGACCACCCTTCTTTTGCCGCGGCGATTATCGGGCGGTACGTGCAGAGCCTGGGGTACCGCGTTGGCGTTATCGCGCAGCCGGACTGGAGATCGGCCGATGATTTTTTAAAGCTCGGCACCCCGAAGTATGCGTTTTTACTCAGCGGCGGCAACATGGACGGTATCGTGGGCATGTACACGGCCGCGAAAAAGGCGCGGCATGACGATGCCTATTCACCCGGCGGCAAAGCGGGCCTGCGTCCGCCGCGGCCGACCATCGCCTATACCGCGCGCCTGAAACAGGCGCATCGTGACACGCCCGTCATCATCGGCGGCATCGAAGCGTCGGGGCGGCGTTTCGCGCATTACGATTATATGGAAGACAAAGTCAGGCGGTCGTATCTTGTTGACAGCAAGGCGGACATGCTGGTCTACGGCATGGGCGAAAAACCGCTTTTTGAGATATGCAAAAGGCTGGCGTCCGGTGAGCACATCGGTGACATGACAGGCATCAGAGGCACATGCGTGCTGCGCCACGTGACGGAAGGTATCGGCGATTTTATATCGCTGCCGTCATATGAGCGTGTGCTGGAAAGCAAATATGATTTCGCAAACGCGTGCAAGACGATACACAACAACGCTGTGTCCGCAGGGAAAACGCTCGTGCAGATGCACGGCCAAAGAGCCCTCATTTCGTTCCCGCCTTCTCTGCCTTTATCGACGCCCGAGATGGACGCGATATATAGCCTGCCGTTTACGCGGCGGCAGCATCCGTCATACAAAGAGCCTGTCCCCGCGCTGTACGAGGTGCAGTTTGGCATTACCGCATTAAGAGGGTGCCCCGGTATGTGTGCGTTTTGCTCGATCTCCGCGCATCAGGGCAAGCGCATACAAAAACGCTCAAAGAAATCAATAACGCACGAGGCGGAGCGCATCGCGTCGATGAGCGAATTCAAGGGCAATATATCCGACGTCGGCGGGCCGACCGCGAATTTTTACGATGCGATATGTACCGCCAAAAACGCCGATAAATGTACGCGGACGTGCCTTGTCCCCGATATTTGCCGGAATCTGAAGATCAGCCACAAAGGCATTGCGGAGATACTCGAAAGCGTCGAGCGGGTGCCGGGCGTCAAGCGCGTGTTCATTCGCTCGGGGCTCCGCTATGACTATATCATGGCCGATCATGACGGGCGGTTTTTTGACAGGCTTGTGAAAAAGCATGTCAGCGGACAGCTCAAAGTTGCGCCGGAGCATGTCTCGCACGGCGTTCTCGCGCTGATGAACAAACCGGGTTATCGTGTGTACGAGAATTTCGCGAAGCGGTTTGCTGCCGCGACGCAGAAGGCGAACAAAAAGCAGTACCTGCTGCCGTATTATATATCGTCGCATCCGGGCAGCACGCTGGGTGATGCGGTAGATCTTGCGCTCAAGCTGAAAAAGCAGGGGTTTATTCCCGAACAGGTGCAGGATTTTTATCCGACGCCCGGCACGCTTTCAACGTGCATGTATCACACGGGGACCCATCCGCTGACGGGAAAGCCGGTGTATGTCGCGACCACCACAGAGGAAAAGGCGATGCAGCGTGCGCTTTTGCAGTTCAACCAGCGGCGCAACTGGCCGCTCATACGGGAGGCGCTGAAAATTACGGGGCGCGAAGACCTGATCGGATCGGAACGCGATTGCCTGGTACCGCCAGATCAATCCGGGAAAGCATATCAGCGAAACCCCAGGCAAAACAAAAAAGGCACAAGAAAGCGATAAGCTTTATATTCGGCCAATATATGGTATCGCATGGTCAATATGTCAATAGATGTTTGACATGGCCTATGCGATATATTATCATTGACAAAAGACGGGTATGCGAACTTTCATTTTATTATTGATGATATTGTGGTATAATCTATAGCATCATATTTGTGGTATAATCAATAACATCATATGCAAGGAGAGAGTTATGAAAAGAATACTGATCGTCGACGACGAGCCAAGTTTGATAAAGGGGTTAAGATTTAATTTGGAGCAGCAGGATGGCTATACGGTTGACGAGGCGCTTGACGGGCAGCAGGCGCTCGACAAGTTTGCTCCCGATAAATATGATTTGATACTGCTTGACCTGATGCTTCCGAAAATAGACGGCATGGAAGTCTGTCAACGCATACGGAGCATATCCAACGTGCCGATCATCATGCTGACCGCTAAAGACGACGATATGGATAAAATCATGGGGCTTGAGTTTGGCGCGGACGATTATATGACGAAGCCGTTCAATATGCTTGAGCTCAAAGCCCGTATAAAAACGATATTCAGGCGTGTGGAAGGCACTGAAAAAGCAAAAGAGCATCAGACGCTCCGCGCAAGAAACATGGTTGTCAACCTCGAGAACAGAAGCGTTGAGATTGACGGAAAAGACATCAGCCTGACAGCCAAAGAGTTTGACCTGCTGCAGCTGTTTATCACGAACAAAGGGAAGGTGTACGACAGAGAAAAACTCCTCGAGCTGATCTGGAAATACGAATATCTTGGCGACCTCCGGACGGTCGATGTCCATATCCGCCGCCTCCGTGAAAAAATAGAGAGCAATCCGGCTAAGCCCGAATTCATACTCACGAAGTGGGGAGTGGGGTATTATTTCTCGGATAAATAACATACTGTATTCAATACGATGGAGATTCGTATTTATCTATTTGTTCGTGGCCGCCGCTGCTTTTGCGGCGGTTACCTTTGTTGTTGCGTACCTTGCCGAAGACTATCTTGTCGGCATACGCATCAGCGACCAGCTCAAAAGCACCAACAGCGTCGCGGTCAGCATGGCGCCGTATCTCAACAGCTCAAACTCCAAGAAGATGTACGAGCTCGCCGAAGAAAGCTCGCAAAAATACGGCGGCCGTTTTTTGGTGCTCAACAAATCGGGCATCGTGCAGGTGGACAGCTTTTCCATAATGAACGGACAAAAGCTCGCGTACAAGGAGGTCTCCGATGTGCTGCTCGGGTCGGGAGACACGGCATACGGGTTTTATGAGATCGACGGCAGCGGTGATGACACATTCTACGCAGTATATTATACGGCTGCCATCGTGTATAATTCGGAAACGATCGGTGCCGTTTTGTTTTCCGACGACATACAGGACGTTGTGGACACCACGGGAGATTTTGTCAATATACTCATTATCATATGCGGCGCCGCATGCGCTGTGCTGCTGCTGATCAGCCTGGTATTCTCGGGTTACATCACACGGCCGATCAACGAGCTGAAAAACGTCGCGCTCTCGATATCCAAAGGCAACTTAAGGCAGCGGATCAGAGTGACCGGAAAAAGCGAGATCGCCGAGCTTGCGAACACATTTAACACGATGAGCCGGCAGCTTGAAAACATGGACAGGCAGCGCAGCGAGTTTGTATCGAACGCGTCGCACGAACTGAAAACGCCTTTGAGCTCGATGAAGATACTGACCGAATCGCTGCTGTATCAGGACGGTGTCGCTGAGAGCACGTATAAGGAATTTTTAGGCGACATCAACAAAGAGATCGATCGGTTGAACGAGACTATCACCGGCCTGCTGACGCTTGCCAAGACGGACAGCGAGGCAGAGGCACTGACGCTGAGTAAAATACTCTTAAGCGAACTGGTATATAAATCTGTGACCGCGCTCCGGCCGATAGCAAAAGAAAAGGGAATCACGCTGACATACAATGCCAGCAGCGAACTGGAGATAGAATGCGACGCGCTCAAAGTGATGCAGGCTGTCATGAACCTGATTGAAA
Organism: Eubacteriales bacterium; assembly: GCA_028711205.1. Classification (GTDB taxonomy): domain Bacteria; phylum Bacillota; class Clostridia; order Christensenellales; family SZUA-584; genus JAQTSP01. The sequence goes on from JAQTSP010000018.1 coordinate 7,378, forward strand.
ATGCGATAAAATATACGGATACGGGCGGACATGTGCGTGTCACGCTTCAAAAATCGGGGTCTAATGCGGCTATCGTCGTCAAAGACAACGGCTGCGGCATACCGGAAGAAGAGATACCGTATCTTTTCGCACGATTTTACCGCGTCGATAAGGCAAGGGCGAGGGATACGGGCGGCAGTGGCCTTGGGCTGCACATATCAAGGAAGATCGCGCTGCTGCACGGCGGAAGTATCGCCGTGAAAAGCGAGGAAGGCAAAGGCAGCGTGTTCACGCTGTACCTGCCGATACGGAGTTAGGAGAATACCATGTCAAAATTAAGGATAGTTGCCGCCATTCTTTTAATAACGGCCATAGGCGTTTCCGGGTGCACGGTATCCGGAAAAGACGCGACTGTAACCACGCCGGATATCAATCCAAACGCAGAGGCGGCGAATTATGACACGATGGATGTTACGCTGTACTTTAGCTACCGCGGCGAATTTCTGCTTGCCGGAGAGACGCGTACAATTGATGTGCCGGTCAGTGATACGCTTGAAGCCGCGGTGATACGCGAACTCATCGAAGGGCCGTCGGCAGGCAGGGACGAGCTTGTCGGCCTTTTCTGGGAGGGTGTGGAGCTGGTCAAAGTGGAGACAAGCGAGGATTATCTTTTTGTCACACTGAGTGAGGATTTTGTATTGACAGAACCGGAAGGCAGCGAACTCGCGATCGAAGACGGCACGGCAGATGAACAAAAGAGGCTGGCAATCTATTCTATTGTCAACACGCTGGTGGAAATGGGTACCTATTCAAGAGTGCAGATATATGTAAACAGAGAAGGCGGCGTCGGGCAGAGAATTACTCTTGACGAAGCGGGATGGAGCGAGGATTCGGGGACGTATTTAGATTTGCTTGGCAGAGTTGCGTCTCTTGGAGAAGAGTCACTTATATTGACACCCGAAAACACGCTGAAAGAGGCGCTTGAGTCCTTTGCTAAAAAAGACTGGACAAGGTTATACTATTTTACCGCGTACACGAGCCCGGACGGTACCGAAAAGCCGGTTATCGATGATTTTTCCGAAGCGCTTGCGGCCAAAGGAAATGTGTTGGACAGCTATAGTGTCATCGACACAAGCGTTGCCGCAGACGGGCAGACTGTCGTGGTGATGCTGGATTATACGATCAAGACCCGGGAAGGCAGTACGGTCGCGAGGGAGAATATACCCGTTGTGCTGGTTCGGGAAAAGGATATATGGAAGTTGTCGTACTTATCACTTGTTGCCGTGCTGATTAACACTTGAGGAATTATATGAAAAGATTTGTATCCGCCGTGCTTGCGATATGCTTTGTGTTTTGCGGCTGCGGCGTCATAAAAGAGAATAGCGAAATCGGCGCATACGTGCCCGTTAGCGAGCTTGACATGAGTAATAACGAATACCAGGGAAGAGTGGAAAAGTCGGCGGTGTATTTTTTAAACCCAAGCGGTACACTGACAGCGGAGCTTCGGACGATTGTGATCGGCCAGGATACGAATCCGGCCGCCGTCGCGGTCGAAGAGCTGTTGGAAGGCCCGTCGAATGACGATTTAGAAAGCGTGGCGCCCGAAGGGATGATCCTTGATTTTATCGAGTATTCAAGAGACGTCGCGAATGTTTACCTCTTATATGACGGCGAGACAATGCAGGAGAAGGAGAGGTATATATTAGAGCTTGCTCTTGCGAACACCATCACGGATCTTCTGGGTGCGACGTATATCTCGGTATTTTATAACGGCGTGCAGATGGGATACTATGGTGCACCATGCGCGCCAAACAAGAAGCAGACGGGAAGCATTGAGGACGCGTGGCTTCAGGCATCCGCGGCTTATCAGCTGGAAGTGCCCGTTATCGAAGATGAGACCGCACAGCCGTCGCAAACAACAGATCCAGGCCAGACAGATGAAAACATAGAACCCGAACCCATCGTGAACAAGATCACGACGGTGCTTTACTTTATTTCTGCCGATGGGGGATATATTCTTCCCGAGGTGCGCGATGTCGAATACATTGACGACGATTATATCGGCACGTTGATCGACGAGCTGCAAAAAGGGCCGCAGAATACATCGGCCATGACAAGCCCGCTGGCCGATGATATTGAACTTTTAGAGGTTCCGGTGCTGACGGCCACAGGCGACGGGGCTTATACGCTCACGCTGAATTTCTCCGAACTGCCGACACAATATGACGATTCCGATGAGGAAGACGCGATATTGTCATATGCGGCGCTGATCTATACGATCACGGGATTTGTTCCTGATATAATAAACATCGATATCTATGTTAAAGGCACTCAGATCACTTCCGTTGCCGGAACAGATATGGCTGACGGGCTGCAAAGGGACGACTATACCGGATATATCGGAAGCAGTGCGCCGCTCTATTTTGCGGACACGGATTCCGACCTGTTGCTCGAAGTGGCGCGGAGCATGGAACAGGGGCAGATATGGAGCGCAAAAGCGCGTGTTCTCGAGATACTGAAGGGGCCGCTTTCGGGAGACGGAGACAACGCACGGCCGGTCATGCCAACGGGTACCACGCAAGCGGACATATTGTCGGTAGACGTTTATAAAGACACGGCTTATGTCGATTTGTCCCAAAACTTCAAGGACGCCTGCGCCGGGTTCTCCGCAAAAAGCGAGATGCTGCTCGTTTACTCGATCGTCAATACTGTCACGGCGATGGACGGTATCACAAAAGTCCAGTTTCTGGTTGAGGGCGGGCAGATCGAAACGCTTGCAGGTTATCTTTGCCTTGCTGACCCTTTCCTGAAAAACTACGGTATTATCAAGACCGGCTAGACGGTGATGCGTACTTTGTATTCAGCAAGCCACATGTTGAGCTGAAGCAAAAACGCAAACAGCTGCGGCCCTGTCATCAGCTGCCCGAACCACGGCGTGACAATGCTGAGCGAGTCGAGCATGTCTTCAACGAAATGCCGGTCGATCAGCGCGTGAATCGGCGCGTCCTTGTCGACAAGCGTCTCTTTTAAGGCGATAGAAACAAGCCGCGTATATTCAGGATTGTGTGTCTTGGGATACGGGCTTTTTTTTCTGCTGAAAATGCATTCCGGCAGCAGGTCTTTGACCGCAAGGCGCAGTATGCCCTTTTCCATGCCGCCGATGTTCTTTATATCCCACGGTATGTTCCATGCGTATTCCGCGATGCGGTGGTCGCAGAACGGCACCCTGACCTCAAGGCCGCTGGCCATGCTCATGCGGTCTTTGCGCTCAAGCAGGTTGGCCATGAACCATTTGATATTGAGATAGAACATCTGGCGCCGGCGGCGTTCTTTTTGATTCTCGTCTCCTAACAGCGGTGTTTCCTCAATGGTATCAAGATACCGTGATTTTGCGTAATCTTCGATACCCAGCCATGACAAGTCTTTCGACATCACGTTTCGCCGCAGCTCCAGGGAATTTGCCCACGGGAACATATCAAGCGTTAAAAGGTCGTCCCTGTAGAACCAGGGGTATCCGCCGAAAATCTCATCCGCACATTCGCCCGACAGCGCGACGGTGGCATAGCCTTTGATCTCTTGGCAGAACAAAAGAAGGCTCGAATCGACATCCGCCATGCCGGGCAGATCGCGTGCGATCATCGCGTCTTTCAGCGACGATACCAGATCTTCGGTACTGACGACATGCATGATATGGTCGCTGCCGATGTGCCGCCGCATGATGTCGATATAGTCGCTGTCGGAACTCGGCTGAAAAACGCTGCGCGTAAAATACTTGTCGTTATCGGCAAAATCGACGGAGAAGGTACGCAAGATGCATCCCTTTTCGGCCGCCTGTTTAGCGGCGATGGCCGAGAGCGTGCTCGAGTCGACGCCGCCCGACAAAAATGTGCACACAGGCACGTCGGATACGAGCTGCCTTTTTGTCGCGTCGGCAATCAGCCAGGCCAGCTTTTCGGTTGTCTGTTTGAGGCTGTCCGTGTGCTCCACGCTGATGTACTGCCAGTAGCGGTGGATATAGGTGCCAAGCGGCGAGTAGATCATGCATTCACCCGGCTTGAGTTCCTCGATACCGGAAAAAAGCGTTTTGCCTGCCGTGCGTGCTGGCGCAAGCGCGAAAAGCTCGAGAAGGCCGTTTTCTTTTAACACGGGCGTAATATCCGGGTGTGCGAGTATGGCCTTTATTTCTGAGGCAAATAAAAGCGCATGCCGCGTACGCGCGATGAACAAAGGCTTGACGCCCATTCTGTCCCGGGCAAGAAAGACGCGCTGTTTTTTCTCGTCCCATACCGCGAAAGCGAATATACCGTTGAGTTTCTCAACGCATGAAGGGCCCCATTCTATGTATGAGAGCAGCAGCGCCTCAGTATCCGAATGGGAAAAGAACGTGTGTCCCTTTTCCACCAGCTCCTGCCTGAGTTCCGGCGTGTTGTACAGTTCGCCGTTGTAAACGATGGTGTATGTACCCTGACCAATGCTTCTTGTCATCGGCTGACTTCCGCCGGCGGGATCGACGACGATCAGCCGCCTGTGGCCAAGCGCCGCCTGGTGCGTCATAAACGTGCCCGCCGAATCCGGGCCTCTGTGAGAGATAGTATCGAGCATGGCCGAGAGCGCCCGGCTCTCTTTTAAAAGGTCGTTTTCAAAATCCACAATTCCGGCAATTCCACACATAAAAAGCCCCCGTAAAAGATACTTACTATACAGTATATGAGGACGCGTTTGGTGCGTGATAATATCCGCCAAAAAGAGGCGTTGCAAGCGGGCAAGAAATCTATTACAATAAAGCAAACGGCAAAGGAGAAAAATATGACACAAAAGAACCATACAAAGACACTGATCGTTTCGAGCATACTGGCTGCGCTGATATTTGTTTTTACATATCTTGTGCGTATTCCCGTGACAAATACAGGCGCTTATATGAACATTGGTGACTGCATCATCTATTGCGCAGGGATGCTGGTGGGCGCGCCATGGGCCGCCGCGGCTTCGGGTATTGGCAGCATGTTTGCGGATATACTTGTGGGCGGCGGCATATATATTCCGGCCACGCTCGTCATCAAGGCGCTGATGGGCTTTGTATGTGCGATACTGATGAAAAATGCGAAACTCCCGAAATTTGTGCTGGCATGTATTTTGGGCGGCGCGATTATGGTTGTTGGATACGGGCTGTTCGAATGGTTTGCGTTTGGCTGGTCATACGCAATCAGTACGATTGTGTTTAACCTCATACAGTGGGTAGTGGGAGTCGCGGGCGCTGCCGTGCTTTATTATCCCGTCAAAAGAATCAAAGGAACAATATGATGGAGCTCACCTGTTTCGGCAAATACGGGCCTTATCCAAAGGCGAACTGCGCGTGCTCGTGCTATATGATCACGTATGGCGGCAAACATATACTGATCGACCTGGGATGCGGCGCTCTCACGCGCGTATTCACAAAGCTTGGCGCCGGAGATATCGACGCGCTGGTGCTTTCGCATCTGCACGCCGACCATATGGGCGACGCGCTGACGCTCCGGTATGCGCTTGCGGCGGCAAAGAGGCTGGGCAGGAGAAGCGCTCCGCTGCCCGTTTATCTGCCGGCAGCGCCGGCGGCCGAAGCGGGGCTGATCGCCGCGCATGAGATGATAGATGCAAATGACATCAACGACGGCGGGAAACATGATATTTGCGGTATCGATGTCCGCTTTGCGCTGATGCCGCATCCCGTGCCAAATTATGCGATGGCGTTCCAGGCGGACGGACGCAAGCTCGTATATTCGGGCGATACTCAGTACAACGGCAATCTCGCCGGTTTTGCCCGGGACGCCGACCTGTTTTTAATGGATGCGGCGTTTATGGCAAAGGACAAGACGGAGGCATCTCCTCATGTCAGCGCCAAAGAAGCGGGGCGTATTGCAGCAGAAGCGTGCGCAAAGCGCCTGCTGTTGACGCATATATTTCCGGAATACGATGAGAAGGACATACGGGCAGAAGCAAGGGAGATGTACCCCGCGGCAGAGCTGATACAGGAAAACATGACATACGAGGTTTAGATGAACAGTCAGATGGACCGCGTAATCAATACGGGGTCTCCGAAAACCCCAAAGGTTTTTCGGGGCGTCAATAAACGCCCGCTTTTCGTGATGGCGGCATTTTTTGCACTTGGTATCATCCTTGGACGGTACGTTCATTTTCAAACGGTCTATATCATAGCCGCCGCGGTATTTGCGATTGCGGCTTTTTGTTTTCACCATAAAAAAGTTTTATGGCTGGTGTGCCTTTGCTGTGTGCTTTTCGCGGCGTTTTTGTCCGCAAACGCTTACGGCGTCGATTATCTGATGACCGGCGACGGCATGCGGGTGACGGGAAGGGTATACGCGGAGCCGTATCAGAACGATTACGGCAGCACCGTATATCTGCTTGACCACGCAAGCATCGACGGGCAGGCGTGCGGCAACATCAAGCTCTATGAAGAGTCTGCCGGGACGTTCGCATGCGGCGACGTGGTCGCGGCGACGGCCGAGGTCGAGATCCCAAAAGGCGTGCGCAATCCGGGCGGTTTTGATGAAAAGCTGTATCTGTTGTCCCAGGGTATCGTTTACAAGGCATACGCGGACGGCGCGGAAACGATCGGCACCGAGGGCGGGCTTGCCGTGATGTTTGCGAACGTGCGGGAATTTATCGGTGATACGATCGAGGGCATCTTCGAGGAGGACATTGCGCCGGTCGCGAAAGCGATGCTGCTTGGCGACAAACAGGGCCTCGACGAGCAGACGTACAGCGCGTTTAAGGACACGGGCATGGCGCATGTGCTCGCGGTGTCGGGGCTGCATGCCGGCATACTGATCGCGTTTGTCTACTATCTGCTGCGCCTGCTAAAAGCGGGGCGCCGGGCACGGCTTATCATGACGCTTGCGTTTATCGCCGCGTACGCGTGCGTAACGGGGCTCTCGCCGTCCATCGTGCGCGCGTCGATCATGGCTGCAGCGCTGCTTCTGGGCGTTCATTTCGGCAGGCAGACGGATACGCTGAATTACCTGTCGCTTACATTTATACTGTCTCTGATCATCAACCCGCTCGATCTCTTCACGGCGAGTTTTCAGCTTTCGTTCGGCGCGGTGTTCGGTATGCTGACGCTTGGGTGGCAGATCAAATACTGGCTTGACAGGCGGATGCCGCAAAGAATCGCGTTTATCGGCGACGGCATATCGGTGTCTGCCGGCGCGACGGCCGGAACGATGCCCGTTATCGCGGGCACATTCAACCGTATATCCGTGTTGAGCGTGGTCACGAACATACTCATCGTGCCGCTCGCGTCGGCCGTGATCGTGATGGTATTCATATCGACGTTCCTCGGTATGGTTTTTGCGCCCGCCGCGATACCCGCCGTGTACGTGGCGTCGGCGTTGATACGTTTCATGCTCTATATCATCGGCGGTATCGCGGCGTGGCCGTTTGCGGCGTTTGATGTCGCGTCGCCGCCGTGGTACGCCGTGCTGGCCTGTTTTGCGCTTCTTTTCATCTGCTCAAAATACCTGCTCGTCAGGATTAAGCTGAAAGCATTTGTCAGCGGCGCCGTACTGGCGGCCGTTGTTCTTGTGATGCTGGTGTCACAGCCGTCCGGCATGTATATCGTTTTCCTCGATGTGGGAGAGGGTGACGCGGCATTCATACAAACGGAACAGGGCGGAGAATATTTTATCGACGGCGGACGCGAAATGAGTGTTGACGAGATGGTCGGCTTTACTATACGCAACGGCATCACGCCGGACGCCGCTTTTGTGTCGCATACCGACGACGACCATTTTTCGGGGATCGTGGCGCTGTATGAGGCGGGGCTTTTGGATAAGGTGTATTGTTCGTGGCAGGAGAAAGATACGGTCGAGGCCGCGATGCCGCATGCCGAGGTCGTAGCGCTTGGTGCGGGTGATAAGGTTCTGCTGGACGGTGATACCGAGGCTCTGGTATTATATCCGTACAGGGACACGAAGAGCGACGACACAAATGAACTGTCCCTGGTACTGCTGGTTCAGTATAACGGGCATACCGCGCTGTTTACCGGCGACATATCGGGCGCCACTGAAACGGAGATTTTCGCATCTCTTGACGACGTTGATATCTATAAAGCGGCGCATCACGGCTCAAAATATTCATCATACCGCCTGCCGCTCAGCGTGCTGACGCCAAAGTTCAGCATTGTCAGCGTCGGCGACAATTCCTTCGGGCATCCGCACGCATGGGCGATGCAGAATCTCGGGGATTATTCGGGAGAAGTATACACGACGATGGATGACTATGCCGTCGAGTTTTATATCGGCGGCGGGGTCACCGTCAACACGTATGGAGAGTGATATGACAAAGGTTTATATATTCGCGGGCGAGAGCTATATGGTGAGGCACAGCTTAGACGATCTGAAGCAATCTCTTGGTATTCAATACGAGCAGATGAACACCACCGAGTATAAAACCATGCCGAAAGCAGATGAGCTCATCGAGGCATGCGCGGTGTATCCGTTCATGTCGGACATGCGGCTTGTTGCTGTTCGCGACTGCAGCGTGCTGACGGCAAAGGGCAGCGCGGAGGAGGCAAAAAGGATCGAGGCCTGTATCGATGGCATGCCGGAGACGACGGTGCTTGCGCTTTGCACGGACGATATGCCCGATAAACGGCGCGCACTTTATAAGCACGTTAAACAAACCGGTGAGATCAAAGAGTTTTCGCCGCCAAAACAGGCGGCGTGCATCGATTTTGTGATGAGCCAGGCAAAACGGCAGGGTGCCGCGATAACCAGGATATCGGCAGAGGCGCTTGTGGCCATCGTCGGGTGCGATTATTACGCGCTGGAAAACGAGACGGCCAAGCTTGCGGTATACTCTGGATTCAAAGAGATACTGCCGGCGCATTTAGCGGCATGCGCGTCACGGTCGCTCGAATACAACGTGTTTGAGATTCACGGCCTTTTCTTAAATAAAAAGGCGTCAAAAGCGCAAATCCTGTTGGAGGATATACTGAATTCCGAACGGCCGGAGGCGCTGATCGGCCTTTTCGCGAGAAAGCTTCGGGATATGTATAAGGTCAGGACGATGCTGGACGCGGGATTTGGCCTTTCCAGGATCACCGGCTTGCTGGGCGTCAAAAGTTTTGCCGCGGAGATGCTGGCAAAGGAATGCAAGCGTTTTTCAGGTGAGGAGCTTCGCGACGGTCTCAAGGAACTTGCGGACCTTGACTATGCGGTCAAGAGCGGCGAACGTGATGCAATGCTCGCGCTGCCTGAAACGCTGATAATAATTTATAAACTATGACAACAACACAAAAAGCCTTCAATCATACGGCGGTTTGCCGAAAGATTGGAGGCCGGGGGATCCTCAAAAAAGTTATGCAGTCACGCTGCCAAGCGCTTTGGCGATCTGAGCTTTTTTGCGGTTGCTGCTGTTTTTATGGATCGTGCCTTTAAGAGCCGCTTTGTCAAGAGCGCCTGTATACTCTTTATAAAGCGCGGTGGCCACATCTTTATCGCCGGTGCTGACAGCGTCATTAAACTTTTTCGCCAGCGTTTTTAGTTCTGATTTGACCATGCGGTTTTTCAGCTTGGATTTCGCCTCGACACGCATGCGCCTTTTGGCTGAATCGATATTTGGCAAGTGTTTTACCTCCGAAAAATACAATTTGCGTTTCAACAACGCATGGTATTTTAACACAGACAAACGTGTTTTGCAACAGTATTGCCCGATTGCCGACGATATAATAATAAAAAACGTGTTTAAAAGATTTTTTTACGGAACATCTATTAACCCAATAAGTTTTATGGTAAAATACCACTACCATTTAGAGGGGGAAAGCGATGTATTGTAAAAAATGCGGGAAAGAATATCCCAACAATAGAAAAACATGTAAAGAGTGCGGTATCATATTGTCGCCCGGGGCGTCTCCGATTATGAATAAAAAAAGGAACAGGAGAATGGTCATCATAGGCGGCGCCGTCTTCGCCGTTATAGTTGCCGTGTTTTTGATCATTGGCCTGACGGGGAAGGTGCCATCAGAATTAAAAGGCACATGGTATGATACGACCGGATGGGGCGGGATGCTGGATTTTAAGCCAAGTGGTGTCGTTATTCATACATTGTATGGCGAAGAGAGTGAAAATACGTATACATTTGACAGCGCGCTTGGACAAGGTGTTATAACAGCAACGGATTCCGACGGGACAACCAAAAGCAATTTTACCTGTGACGGGACAACGATCGATATGGACGGCGTTGTGTTTACAAAGGAATACGTCGAGCAATACGATTTCAACGATTTATTTGGAGAATTGGTCGATTAAATTGACACAATCATTTCCAGGCACAAGAGCTGGCAGGCCGCCGGCTCTTTTTTTTATAAAAATAGGCATTTTTCTATTAAAATATGCTATAATATTACATAATATTTGTTTTAGGAGATTATTTATATGTTTTGTCCAAATTGTGGGTTTAATAACACGGATGAATCTGTATTCTGTGTCAACTGCGGCCGCGCCTTGCAACGTGAAGACGGTTTGCATCCGCAGCACAGTAACGAGTGGGTGCCGCCAAAGTCGGATAATATGGTATATCCGCCGCCGAAGAAAAGCAGGAAGGGGCTTGCCATAGGAATCTGCATCGGCATTATCGTGCTGATCGCGGGTGCGGCTGCGCTGTTTTTTCTGCTGACAGGCATGAGATTGACTGTTGCAGGCCAGTGGTACAGTGAGGAGCTTGGCATGGTGATCGAGTTTGGTGATGGCGGCACAATGGAGGCCTTTTCGTCAACAGGCAGCGATGAAGGGGAGTATGAATACAATCTGTTAAAGAGCGAGGGCGTCATAAGTTTGGAAGGCGAAGAGTATGCCTATAAGGTCGAAAAAGACGAAATGGATATCGATTCTTTCGGCATGCTCAATAAAGCCGAAGAAGAGATAGATATTAATGAATTTATCATCGAGACCGTGATCGCGGGGCAGTGGTACAAT
>JAQTSP010000198.1 GCA_028711205.1 Eubacteriales bacterium
GACAGAGAAAAAGCCTTGGGCGGTATACTGCCCCAGTGTATACACAATGGTTTCGGGCTGCATATCTTCGGTGAGGAACTGACAGGCCCCGAATACGCGGCGCGCTATATCGACAGGGCCGTCTCGTGCGGTGTTTCGTTTCTGATGAACACGATGGTGCTCCATATATCACATGATAAGAATATCACGGCTGTCGGCCGGGACACAGGTATGATGACGATCAGGGCAAACGCGGTCGTGCTGGCGATGGGATGCCGCGAGAGAAGCGCCGGCGCGCTGATGATACCGGGAACAAGGCCTTCGGGCGTGCTGACGGCGGGGACAGCACAGCGTTTCGTCAATATAGACGGGTACATGCCGGGCAAAGAGGTTGTGATACTGGGCTCGGGCGATATCGGGCTCATCATGGCAAGGCGCATGACGCTGGAAGGCGCGAAGGTGAAGATGGTGCTCGAGCTGATGCCGTATTCGGGCGGGCTCAAGCGCAACATCGTACAGTGCCTTGACGATTTTGGCATACCGCTTCGTTTGTCGCATACCGTGACGCGGATCCACGGTAAAAAGCGGCTTGAAGGCGTTACAACTGCGGCGGTTGATAAAGACGGCGTGCCTATCAGGGAGAGCGAAGAATACGTGGCCTGCGATACGCTGCTGCTGTCCGTCGGGCTGATCCCCGAGAACGAGCTGTCGCGCGAGATTGGCGTGGCGGTTGACCCCGCGACGGGCGGGCCGGTGGTGGACAGCGGCATGCAGACGTCGGTGCCCGGCGTGTTCGCGTGCGGCAACGTCGTACAGGTGCATGATCTGGCGGATTTTGTGTCGCAGGAGGCAAAGAGGGCAGGCAAAGCGGCCGCGGCGTATCATGAAAACGGCGATGCGCTGTTGTTTCGTACGATTGCGTCAGAAGGCGTACGGTATGTGGTGCCGCAGCGCGTCAAGAACGACGGCGAAGACAAGGCGCTGTTTTTCAGGACGGCGGACGTCTATAAAAACTGCCGCACGGTCGCGGTATGCGGCGGCCGGGTCATCGCCCGCAAAAAGCGCATGATCGCGACGCCCGGCGAGATGGAGACGCTGACGGTCAAAGCAGCCGATATAACGGGCGATATAACGGTATCAGTGGAGGAGGATGCATGATGAAAACAATCACGTGTACAGCCTGCCCGCTTGGATGCGAGATCAGCGTCGCCATGGAGGACGGCAAGATCACGGATATTTCGGGATATACATGCCATAGGGGCGAGGCCTACGCCCGGGCGGAGGCAACGGACCCGCGGCGCACGCTGACCACGACAGTGCGCGTACAGGGCGGCGGCAGTCCTCTTGTGCCGGTCAAATCGCAAAAGCCGCTGCCCCGAGGCATGCTGTTTGACGGCATGAAAGAGATAAAAAGGGCGGCGGTCAAAGCGCCGGTCGGCATCGGCGACGTTATTATCAAAAATATTTTGGGTACGGGCATTGATATCGTTGCAACAGGACGTGCCGAGAGCGTATAATCAAGCTGATGGATACAAGTGTCAAAGAGATCGTGTGCAAGACGGCATTGCACTGCCACGATTCGAAATGGCTGCCGTACAGATATGACATCAACGTGTACCGGGGCTGTGCGCACCGGTGTGTGTATTGCTATGCGCTTTATTCTCATGAATATCTGGGCGGCGGCGATTTTTACCGTGAGATATATGCAAAGACAAACATCGCCGACGTGCTGAGAAGAGAACTACCGGCCTTCTCGCGCGAGACCGTCAACCTTGGCGGCATTACGGACAGCTATCAGCCGGCCGAGAGAGAATACAAACTGATGCCGGGTGTACTCAGTCTGCTTGCGAGATACAGTGTACCGGTGACGCTCAGCACGAAATCGACGCTGATACTGCGCGATGTCGCTCTATTAAAAAAGATAGACGAAGCCAGTGCGGCAAAGGCCGCGTTTACGGTCACAACGATGGATAAAACGGTGGCGCGGCTGATAGAGCCGAATGCGCCAACGCCGCGGGAACGCATGAATGCGCTGGGAGAGATCAAAAAGCAGGGGTTGACCTGCGGTGTGCATATGATGCCCGTTCTGCCGTATCTGACAAGCGGTGAAGCAAGCCTTGAGGCGGTGTTCAGCGCGGCTAAGGATGCCGGAGCGGATTATATACTGGCGGGCGCGCTCAACCTGAGGGGCGGCACGAGGCAGGGGTTTTTTGAAAGCATCCGGCAGAGTTTTCCGGCGGAGTACGGCAGGATCAAAGAGATATATCATAACAAAGAAGCGTACAAAGCGTATAAAAGGGACCTTGACGCGGTACTTATAAGGCTGAGAAAAAAATACACCCTGCCGTATTATTCAAAGATCCCCGAAAAACCAGAGCCCAAACAGCTGTCATTCCTGTCGCCGCTTTAGGCTGCCTTGTCCGATTTGCGTACAATATAAAACGGCTTTTGTGCTTTTCGGGCGTCCGCTTTTTTTTCGTCTTTTTTCTCAATTACAAAAAGTATGGCGGTAAAAACAACAAATAATATGACCGCACCGACGATCAGCGCGCCGCTGTCCATGATCCTTTCCCACATATCAACACCTCCCCGTCTTGGCCATAATACATTATCAGGTGTCCGTTTTTCAGGACTCGTATTTTCATGTCATCGGGGCGGACAGCCGCGCATATATTTTAATAAATGCCATGCAGGGAGGCAGGAAGAGATGATCGTTGATCCAAAGATACCGTACTCATATTCACAGCTGATGCGCGATATCCTCCGTCTGAAAACGGCGTATCCGAAGCTGATTACATCGGGCAACGCCGGATTTTCCGTGGAAGGCCGGCAGCTGCCTGTGGTGACCTTGGGCAGCGGAAAAACGAAGGTGTTTTTCTGCGGCGCGCATCACGCGAGAGAATACATCACGAGTGCGTATCTGATGTACACGCTGAACGTGTATGCCGAGGCGGCGGCCCGGGGCAAAAAGCTTGGGGACTATGACATGGCCGGATTTCTGTCAAAGTGCACGGCAACTGTTATGCCCATGGTCAATCCGGACGGCGTGACATTGGCTCAGGGCGGGCTGAAAGCGGTACAGGACATCGACAAAGTGAAGCCGATGGCCATGATACAGCCGTCATACTCCGAATGGAAAGCCAACGTCAACGGTGTCGATCTGAACAGGCAGTATCCCGCGCTCTGGGATCAAAAAAATGTTGTTGTGGACGAACCCGCTTCAGAGCTTTACAACGGAGAGGCGCCGGCATCGGAACCCGAGGTGAAAGCGGTGATGCGCGTGTGCAAAAGAAATATATTCAAGTCGGCGCTGTCGTTTCACACCAAAGGCGAGGCCATATTTTATGCGGATAAAAATACGGACGGGAAGATCCCCGGCGCAAAGGCAATTGCCCGGCGCATTGCCGGCGTGTCGGGATATCAGCTGATGCCGGTGTCAAAGGACCCGGGGCTTTACGCGGCGGGTTTTGAGAACTGGTTCAGGCAGGAGTTTTTGTATCCCGGGTTTCTTGTCGAGCTGACGCCGGCGACGGGCGGCGCCATGCCGCACAGTGACAGGGACTTTTTTTCGTTGGTATGGGATCAGGCAAAATATATATGCGCCGAAGCGATCGATGCGATGCTTGAAGGAGCATAGATAAAACCACCCCAACAGCGTTTTGCGTTGCCGGGGGCCCCGTAAATAAAAAAAGCGTGGAATAACGCTTTTTATTCTGAACTGAGGCTTATATGTTTCGGGATGCCGGTGCATCCCGAAACATAAGCCCGACAAAGAAGTTTTCTTTATTAAAAGTGGCCTTATGACCGCTTTTAAACATTTTGGGTTGGTTTAATATCTTGTCAGATACTGGTCGATCTCCCATGGATGCACAGCCGTTCTGTAGCAATCCCATTCCCTGTTCTTGAACTCGTAGTAGATGTTGAAGATATGGTCGCCAAGCGTATCCTTCACGATCGGATCAGCCTTATACAACTGCAATGCGTCATAAAGGTTGCCCGGCAGGCTGGTCACGCCGAGGTCGTCCATCTCGCCGTTTGTCATCTTGAAGATGTTTCTGTTGACCGGTGCGGGCGGCGTTAGACCTTTCTTGATTCCGTCAAGGCCGGACGCCAGCATCAGCGCGATCGCAAGGTATGGATTGGCCGCCGGATCCGGGCACCTGACTTCGATTCTTGTGCCGGCGCCTCTTGACGCGGGTATTCTAATGAGAGGGCTTCTGTTTTTCGCAGACCAGGCCACATAGCACGGCGCTTCATATCCCGGAACGAGCCGTTTGTAAGAGTTAACCGTCGGGTTGGTGACGGCCACGATGGATTTGATATGCTCCA
>JAQTSP010000199.1 GCA_028711205.1 Eubacteriales bacterium
CACATAAAAAACGCCCTCCGCAGAAGGCATTTTTATTTATGTGTTACATGAAATGGCAATGGCCGTTATGGCATGATGCCGATCATGCTTAGTTAAAGTTTACGTAGACCTCGTTGGATTCTGTCTCATAGTTGACGCGCCAGCTTGGCACAGAGATAGAGAACATACTGCAGAGCGTCCCGATATCGGCTTTGAGCTGGGTGTTCGCGGCCTCCATTTCTTCCGTGGTGGCATAACTAAACAGCGCATTACGCTCGGCCACGACCTGATTGTAGAAAGCCCATACGTCGTCGCCGTACTGGCGGTAGCCGCTTGGCCCGGGAATGACTGTCGGCGTGGGTGTTGGCGCCGGTGTCGATGTCGGTGTCGGTGTCGGATTGACGGTGATGGTGACGGTGTTGGTACTGCAGGTCTCGGTTGCCGCGCCGATGTACCCGATAACGCTAAAGCTTTTTGTGACCGAATTCGTAAACACATTGCTGAATGTGACCGAGACTGACCCGCCCGCGGGCAGGCCCGCTGATGTGGCTTCGACACCGTCCTCGGCGTTGCGCACCTCAAAAGAATCGATCGCATCGGCGCTGATGTTTGTGATTTGCACCGTGAACATGACGGTGTCGCCCGTATCTATCACGGTTTTATCCGCACTCAGCGTCGCAGAAACAACGGACGATGTGGCAGGCGTTACCGTGGATTCCGTCGGCGGTGCCGCCGTCGGCGTTGCTGTCGGTGTCGCCGTCGGTGCCGCCGGCGGTGAATAGATGGGCAGCGCCGCATCCGCGTCGAGTATCGCCTTTACTTTGTCAAGAACATCGTTCGATTTATCCGCGATGACCTCGGCCTGCATATCGGCCCATAATCGGGATGCGGCGTCAAGCATGTAGTCCGTATATCTCGGCGCGTCATAGCCGTAAACTTCTTTAATGATCTCGAGGCGGTTGGTCTGGTTTGTAATGACAAAGTTCCAGTTGAATATGTTTTTTGAGCTTCCGCTCATCGAATACATCGCGATATCTTCGCTGTTGACCTTATAGGCGAACACCGCAAGCGCCGCCGTCTGCGCGGGCGTCGTGTTTGTATAGAGGTTGCCCTCGAACGCCGAGAGTATACCCGGAATATTTGTCAACAGGTCTTCCTGCTTGATTTTCTCAAAGATGGCGACCAGCATTTTCTTCTGGCGGTTAATGCGGTTCAAGTCGCCGGACTGTCCGCTCTCAACAATATGAGCCGCTTTCCGAATACGCAGATAGTCGAGCACGGCCTGCCCGTCCATGTGCTGGAAACCTTTCTCGTATGTGCGGCCCTGAATATCAAAAGAGATATCCACGTCATAATCGACGCCGCCGATTGCGTCGACAAGGCCTTTGACAGCGCCCATATCGACAGCATAGTATAAGTCAACCGGTATGCCGCCAAGCATCCATTCGGCCGCTTCGCAGACCTTCAGAAAACCTTCATCTGACGGCCATTGGCCGCCGCAGTCGATCGACGCGTTGAGCTTGTATATACCGTCGACGCCGGGTATCTTGGCGTACGTGTCGCGCGGCAGAGAGATCAGGCTGACTTCGTTTGTATCGGTGTTGATCGACAGCACGATCATCACGTCGGCGTGAAAGGCCTGCTTGCCTCCATGGCTTGCCCATTCATCAGAATCCCGCTCATCCGCATGATCCACGCCGATCAGCAGAATGTTGACGATATTGTCGAGCATGGAAAAATCGGCGCTTGCGACCAGCGCGTCGTATGGGTCGATCGTCGGCGTCGGACCGTCTGTCGCCTGCGATGTTTGTGTGGCGGTATTTGGCACCGTGGCGCTTGCGGCCGCCTGCTCTGCGACCGATTCAAACTGATCCAGGGGATTTGCATAAAACGCATAAGCATATGCGCCCACGCCTATGAATGCGGCCAGTATGGTGCTGACCACAATGAATATAACTTTTTTCCTGTGGCTCCAGGGCTTTTTCTTTTTGCCGGACCAGACGACCTTGGGCGTGCCGTCCGCCGCGGTACTGCCGTTGAGCGGCCTGACCGTTTTAACGCCGAAAGGCCAGAACCGTTTTTTTGGTTTTGGCATTTTGATCTCGATGGTGTCTTCGGGCCGGACGGTTTTAACAGGGGTGTCTTCAAGCCGGACGTTTTTATCGGGGGTGTCTTCAAGCGGCGTTTCGTCCGTGTTCATCGCATCGTACGTTTTTTTTGAAAGCGGAAGCCATTCTTTTAGTTTTGGCACGCCATGATGACCTGGCTTGTTTTTATCGTTTTTATCAGTTTTGCGGAACCAGTTTTTCATATCGTCACTCCAAATCAAGCTTTAAAAATAGAACATCGGCGACCCGGCAATATGACCCTTTATGCTCAAAATATATATGAGAGGACACAGTTATTCTACAATATGTATTAACACAACATCGTAGGTTTTGCAAGCGAGAAACTAAAAAGTTACAAATTATTTTCAAATTATGCCAATTAATTGAGTATAAAGGGACTTCAGGATATTTTTATTGATATTGCCCGCGGCATGGCGTTTACATGATGTTTTCTCTTTTTTGATTTCCCCGTGTTTTTTCTCAAACTTCGTGATTCACTGGCGGATGAGATAGAGTATCTGGCCGTTGGCAGAGCGTCCTTCATCTTTGCAGGCGCAATGTACGGTTTTAGAAGAAAAGATGGAAATGCATGCAAAAATAGTGTAGAAACAGGGGAAAGGGAGTGGTATAATGGCGTACAGGAATCCTGTTCTTGCATACATCATGAATTCTATTTAATAAGGGGGAAGACACATGGATGTACCTACATTAATTGTATCGATAATCGGAGCTTGTGCCTGGATCCCCATACTCATTACATTACTGCGCAAGAACCGCATTTTAGGATCCATTATAGATTATGATCTGGTCAATATGGTTGATACAAGTTATCGCGATAAAGATGGTACAACAAGAACCATTAGCGGAGGTTATTTGGTATTAGGTTTAAGTATATTTGTAACAAAAAATGTTTTTATCTTTAATGACATGGAAGTAAAAATAGTCCTTTCAAACGGGTCAATGATCGAAGGCAAATTAGTATCCACCGTTCTTAATTTAAATGAACCGGATGGCAGCCATTCAACTTTTGATATTCCTATTGAATATGATTTGCTATGTAACAAAATATTTAAGTCTAACGCAGTCAACAACTTTTGTTTACGTATTTTACTGGAAGGGCATAAGATCAGTACTCCCAATGAGATTGAAAAGATTGTTTTATATTTTATTAAAACAAAAAGAAACAGAAAACGCCTGACGTTTACTAAAAAAGATATACCTGACGGGTTGTCACAGTCTGCAAAGTACTTGGGGAGATTCTATACACAAAAGAATCCATAATATTATCTTTTTCATCAGGTGATATTTCATCCCGCCTGCACTTTTCCGTAAAAATATACCAAATTGCCTTACATTTTTATCCGTTTTGTTATATGATCTGTTTATCGGAAATCTATGCGAACCAATAAAAGTAAGGAGGTTTTTTGTATGGATTTTTACAGTGTTATTGAAGGAAGGCACAGCGTTCGTTCGTATACGGACAAACCGGTTGAGGATGAGAAGCTCAACAGGATATTGCAGGCTGCCGTGCTGGCGCCGACCGCCGCGAACCGCCAGGCATTCAAGATCTTTGTGATCGCGACCGGTGATAAAAAAGACAGGCTGAAGGAAATCTACGCGAAAGACTGGTTTGTCGAGCCGCCTTATGTACTGCTGGTCTGCACGGTCAAAGACGCGTGCTGGGTCAGGCGCGATGAAAAAAGCTACGGCGATGTGGACAGCGCGATTGTGATGGACCATGTCATACTGGCTGCGGCAGCGGAGGGCCTGGGCACATGCTGGATCGGGGCTTTTGACGCTGCGGCCGCCAGAGAGGTGCTTGGGCTTCTTGACGGCCTTGAGCCGATTGCCTTTACGCCGCTCGGTTATGAAAAAGAGACGGCCGCAAGAAGAGGCAGAAAGAGCCTTTCCGATCTTGTCATATATCAATAAAGAAGCCGGACAATAATTAATATTAAGCCCGGGGGAAAAGCGATCACTCCCGAAACTGGCTCTTATACAGCCGCGCGTATTCGCCGCCCTTCTCCATCAGTGCGTCGTGGTTGCCGCGCTCGAGTATGCCGTCTTCGCCGATTACGATGATCTCGTCGGCGCCCCTAACTGTGGATAGCCTGTGTGCGATGACGAGCGTCGTGCGGCCGAGGCTGAGCGCCTCGAACGACTTTTGTATCTTCGCCT
>JAQTSP010000019.1 GCA_028711205.1 Eubacteriales bacterium
ACTGCGTCGTTCAGAAGCGCGAGAGCTGCGGTCGTGCCGTGCATGCCGCAGATATCGACGCCGATTTCCTCGAGTATGCGCTCGACGCTGTCGCCGATGGCCGGCGTGGGTGCGAGCGACAGGTCGACGATGCCGAAAGAAACGCCTAGGCGTTCAGATGCTTCCTTCGCGACCAACTGGCCAACGCGCGTGACTCTGAACGCTGTTTTTTTGATCGTTTCCGCTACGACGTCAAACGGTTCTCCCTTTACTTTTTCGAGCGCGGCTTTGACGACGCCCGGCCCGCTGACGCCCACGTTGATTGCGCATTCCGGCTCGCCCGAACCGCAGAACGCGCCCGCCATGAACGGGTTGTCTTCGACTGCGTTCGCGAACACCACGAGTTTTGCGCAGCCGATGCCGCCTTCCGTCTTTGTCCGTACCGCAGCATCTTTGATGATTCGCCCCATTTTTTTGACCGCGTCCATGTTGATGCCCGTACGTGTGCTTGCGATATTGACAAATCCACATACGCGCTCCGTGGAAGAGAGAGCGCCCGCGAGAGAATTAAGAAGTGCCGTGTCGCTGGTCGTTTCGCCCTTATGCACAAGCGCGCCAAAACCGCCGATAAAGTTGACGCCCGTGTCGGCCGCCGCTTCGTCGAGCGCCTTTGCGAAAACGGTATAGTCGGCAAGGCCGCTGCTGGCGGCGATCTCGGCAATCGGTGTCACCGAGATGCGCTTGTTGACGATGGGGATACCGAACTCGCGCGCGATCTCATCGCCGACACGCACAAGGTCTTTTGCTTTGCTGTAAATTTTATTTTTGATATGATCGCAGCACGTTTTTGCGTCCGACGATACGCAATCCCGCAGAGATATGCCCATCGTGATCGTTCGGACATCGAGATTCTCGGTGTCAATCATTTTAATGGTATCAAGGACTTCATATTTACTGATCAAAAAATAATCCTCCTGTTAAAAACGTAGCGCCGTTTCCCATTTATTGTAACGCGTGACGGTAATGATCGATAATGCAATTATAAACCACGCTATTGCCATGTGTAAATCAAAAAAACCAGATTGTTACGTAATTATTAATAATAATAAGTCTTTATGAAATACGTGTTAAATAACCGTATTTTCTGTTTAATAGGACAATAATAAGATTATTATAATGATATACTTTATAAAAAGGTGGGGGTAAGCATGAAAAAGCTGCTGGCGGCAGGAATGATACTGTTGATTCTTGGTTTGTATGTCATCGTCGGCTCTGGCAATATATAAGGTGTTTCTTGCAGATTATCAAACAAGCGAAACAGGAGCTGTCGACGGCAGCCCCTGTTTTTTTTTATTATTACGGGGCCCCTGAAAAGCCAAGCTTTTTTTGGGTTATTTCTCTTTGTTTCTAATTCTGGGCAGCAGCATGATGCTCCACAATCCGGCGAGGCCAACCAACGCATAGATGATTCTTGAAACAACGGCAGACTGCCCGCCAAAAATTGCAGCGACAAGGTCGAACTGAAAGAATCCGACAAGCCCCCAGTTAATTGCTCCTATAATAACGAGTATCCATGCAATAATATTCAAAAAAATCAACTCCTTTCGCATTTATTATCCGCAAAATGCAAAGGAGTTATTTACGCTTTTTTCTTATTAACAATAATTTCAATCTCAAGCGTATCGAAGGGCACGCTTTCAATAAAGTCATCAGGGTAAAAAACCGTGCGCCTGAATAAATCGATCTCGCTCAAATGTTTATCGCAAACGATGGGCTTCGTCAAATCAAAATGATCGCATACGTCAACAAGCGCGCTCCCAAAATGATCGCTGTTTATGATGACATCCTTTAACATGCGGTCTTCAATTTTAAGTTTGGCCCATACCCTCATGATATTACTCGCAAAGTTTGATAATGGCGTTTGCGATAATCTCGGCGTTTTTCATCAGGGTGTCAATCTCGATATATTCATCCGGCCCGTGCTCGACGCTTGGTTTTCCGGGGAAAAGCGGACCAAATGTCACCGCGTTCTTGAAGGCTCTGGCATATGTCGCACCGCCGATCGCGAAACAGTATGCTTCCTCACCTGTGACTTCTGAATACGCTTCTTTCAGCTTAACGATCAGTTCGCTGTCTTCGGGCACATAATGCGGATCAAGCGCGTGCGTATAGTTAATATTAAAATCGGTAAAATGTTTTTTTAGTTTTTCTTCCACCATTTTTCGCATATAGGATATCGGGTATCTGATATCGATGCTGGTCTTTAGTATGCCGTTCTTGGCAAATAAAGTGCCAAGGTTCAAAGTCAGCCTGCCGGAGATTTCATCCGACACATCAAGTTCCACACCTTCGCCGTGAGTATACGTGCCTATTTTCGCGGCCAGAACGTATACGGCACGTTCAAGAGGCCCTTGGCTGAGCGGAAGCGTACCCAGGTACTGCAGCAGGCATGCTGCCGCATTGATGCCGGTATCCGGCTTTGAACCATGCGCGCTCTTCCCGTGCGCCGAGATATGGACATATCCGTCCGCTGCCGCTTCGCATTCAAACGTCGCGCCGACCGGACAATTATATGTCCCGAGGCTTTTTTGTATCGTCTGCAGCGGTGCATGGATCACGCATTCCGCTTTGTTTGGAACAACGTTGGCGCGCGTGCCTGCGCTGAGGCTTTTGATAGTGACGCCGTTTCCATCCGCTTGACTGTAATTAAGAGTCAGCTCAATATGCAGCAAGCCTTTTTCGGCGTTGATGACAGGATATTCGCCGTCCGGAGAAAACGCGATGTCAGGAAGCGGCTCGTGCTGCTTATAAAACTCCATATCTCCCCAGCCCGATTCTTCGTCGGTGCCGAATATCAGCCGGACTTTCTTATCAAGCAATACGCAGTTGTCACTTAACGCACGCATCGCATAAAGAGCGGCGATCGCCGGCCCTTTGTTGTCGATCGCACCGCGCCCATAGATCTTCCCGTCCTTTTCAATGCCCTCAAATGCCGGCATCGTCCAGCCGTCGCCCTCGGGAACAACGTCGATATGCGCCAGTATGCCAAGCATCTCGTCGCCGTATCCATAATCCACATAGGCCATATAGCCAAACAGATTGACGCACTCCAGGTCCATTCGTTCAGACGTGCTCTGTACATACATCAGCGCGTCAAAAAGGCCTTTACCATACGGCATATTTGGCTTGCTGGCGCTTTTAACGCTTTCTATCTTTATAAAGTTTTTAAGAGCCTCTATCATTTCCTGTTTGTAAGGTTCAAAAGAAAATTTCAGCATTCTATGCTCCTGTATATTTTTTCACGGGGTCCACCGCGGGTTTTCCGGGGTATGTTTTACGCCCAATTTATCATATGAAGCAGGTATTGGTCAAGCAGTACGAATGCGCCCAAAACCGCAACATAGATTGCAAAACCAAAAAGCCTCTTTTTCTGTATCAGCGCAAGCATGAATCTGACCGCAAAATACCCGGCTACAGCGGCACAGGCCGTACCGATGACCGTCGGGATCCAATCGACAGACAAACTTGAGTCCTGCAGTATGTCATATCCCTGCAGTATGACCGAACCGAGTATAACGGGTATCGACATCAGAAAAGAAAAGCTGGCGGCTTTTTTTCTGTCTAAACCGCTGATCAGTCCGCCTGCGATCGTTGAACCGGATCGCGAAACGCCGGGTAATATCGCGATGGCCTGCATAATGCCCATGACTGCCGCGCTTCCCGAATTCAGCCCGCGTTTTTTCCGGTTGCGTTTGGCAATCACTTCGGACAGGCTGAGCACGCACGCGGTGAACAAGAAACCGTATCCGAGGTATACACCCGAAAACGCGCCTTCCACGAGGTCCTCAAACAAAAGCGCGAACACGACAGCGGGTATTGTCGCGATCACGAGGTACCAAAGCTTTAAAAAGGGCTTTTTAAAGAGATCAATGATATCCTTCCACATCACAATCACCACTGCGGCAAGTGTTCCCAGATGCAGCATCGTATCAAAAAAAAGCTGCGGTTCGGATATACCGAATACGTTTTGAATCAACACCAGGTGTCCGCTGCTCGATACAGGTAAAAACTCTGTCAGGCCCTGTACAATACCGAGTACTATCGATTCTAATATGTGCATATCTATTTCCTTTCATACGACTGCGATGTTATTATATCAGTAAAGATATTATTTGCAAAGAGCCTAAATGCAAAAGGTTTGTATAGATACTGTCAATGAAAGACGTTTATTATCGGCTTCAAGGTGTTGACTATCAATGTTCTTGAGTATACAATGTACTATAAATTATATGTTTTTAATCATAAGGAGCGTTGAAAAATGAATCTTGAGATCGTGAGGGCAAAAGACTTAAAGCTAAAACCAAAAGACGAAACAAAGCTTGGTTTTGGCAGAATATTTACCGACCATATGTTTTCGATGCAGTACAAGACAGGCAAGGGATGGTATGACGCGAAAATCAGGCCGTATGAGAATTTCTCGCTTTCTCCCGCCTGCATGGTCCTTCACTACAGCCAGACGATATTTGAAGGGCTCAAAGCGTATGACACCGATGCCGGCATCAATCTTTTTCGGCCGTGGGATAATTTTAAGCGCCTTAATGTCTCCGGAAAGAGAATGTGCATTCCTGAAATTGATGAAAAATTTGCGCTTGAATGTTTGATCGAGCTTTTGGGCATTGAAAAAGACTGGGTTCCTAAAACGGAAGGAACGTCGCTGTATATCCGCCCGACGATTATCGCGACAGACCCGTTTCTTGGTGTCAAAGAGGGCGACGAATATCTGTTTTTTATCATACTGACGCCCGTGGGCGCATATTATGCGTCGGGGCTGGAGCCTGTCAACATTTATGTCGAAGACGAGTATGTCCGGTCGGTTATTGGCGGTACGGGCTTTACAAAAACAGGCGGCAATTATGCGGCAAGCCTTGCCGCGGGCAAATACGCGCATGATAAAGGGTTTTCCCAGGTGCTTTGGCTCGACGGTGTCGAGAAAAAGTATGTGGAAGAAGTGGGCTCCATGAATATCTTCTTTAAGATCAGAGGAGAGCTTTTAACACCACCGCTTATGGGCAGTATTTTACCCGGCATCACAAGAGACTCGGTCATCAAGCTTTCGAGGGATATGTTCGGTGTAAATGTGCGCGAAGAAAGAATATCGATCGCCGATATATTTGAAGAGAATGCGTCCGGCGGTTTGGAGGAAGTTTTCGGTACGGGAACGGCGGCCGTCGTCAGCCCCGTGGGCGGTATGACATGGGAAGATAAGAGTATCAAGGTATCGGGCGGCAAAATGGGCGATCTGACCGCAAAGCTCTATGATACGCTGACGGGCATACAATACGGAAAGATCAAAGATCCGTTTGGATGGATAAAAACGCTCTAGTTAATAAAAAATTTGGCGGATTGCGCAGGTGTTTGGCGCGGTCCGTTTTTTGTTACCAAGATTTATTGGCGTGCATTATGGTTCTCTGATGTTATCGATCAGCAAGGAGCCTTGAGAGGATTTTGTTTCAATGCAGAATTCCCGCGCGATATACAGATTTTTCCCCGCCGCGTATTTCAGCGCGATGCCGCTCTGTCCGCACGCGGGCGATATGGTTTTTGCGGAAAACAGAAAATCCCCGAAAAACTCTTTGATATCGCTGAAGGATAGGCCGTCCGCAAGCGAGGGCGTCAGGCATGCCATCGCCGCGTCCTCATGACCCGCCTTAACGACCTGAAGCAGGCTCATGCAGATCATATCCGGCGTCGTCGGCTCTTTTTCGTCCGTTGTAAACCAGCCGAGCTCTTTTCCAACGGGCGCCAGGCCGGCCCCGCTTTTCTCGTATCTCGTTTTGACCTGCCTGTATTCGCCGTCCGTTACAACAAAGAGCCCGTCGCCGTCAAAATGATACGCTGCACACACACTGCAGACGGCTGTATTAAACGCGGGCAGGACACTGGCCGCGTAGATGAAAGTGTCATTGTCCGTTGTCTTTCCTGCCGCGTAGATGACGGGAAAATCGTCGAGCTTGGTAAACGAGATATCGGCGGATGCAACGTTAAACGGCAGCGGCGATATGAACTTCAGCCTGCCGCTTGACGCGTGCTCGACCACAAAGCTCGAATATGCTTCGTTGTATATGAACGCCGTGTGCCGCTCTCCGCCGATGAAAAAGTCGAATGGCGTGAGAACGGCCGGATAGAGTTCCCGTTCATCATTCTTATATACCGCCTCGGGATAAAGGTTGAGCTCAATGATATTGTCCGGCCATACGGTGAGGTCGATAAGGCCGTCGTTGCTGAAAATCGCGCCGTTTCCGGCGATCGATACGCGCCGGGTGTAGGGCAGATACACAAAACTCTTTTCGTTCTCGAGTGGAAGCATCGTGATAAAAAACGACGCGTTGGCGGCAATGGGCTGTGTTATGGCGCCCGGGCCCGTTTCTCCCGCGGGCGCCTGGTTGATGTCGACGAGTGCATGAACTTTTGAGTTGATATACAGCAGCTTGATCGTTTTGTCTTCCATCATGTTTTCTCCTTGCACAATATATGTATATTCAATATCCGTGGCGCTGATACACAATTCTAACAAGTGGCAAAGCCGCATAACTATATACAAAAAGGACTTGGTTGATTTTCCGGGGCACACGATGACGTGCAGCGTCATCGGGATGGTTTAAGATACAAAAGCGGACGAAAATTTTGCGTTTGCTTTTTTATATTTATTGTAAAAAAACGGAATAAAACGCATGGTATAAGAGAATAATATACATAAAAATCTATTATAAGGGGTAAGGAACATGGATATGAACAATACGGCAGGGCTGCAAAGCTTTGAAATTTCTCTTAGAACAGGATGGAAAGACGACGAAAAGCTGATGCTTTGGGACGAAGTGAAAAAAGCGCACAAGGTCGGCATGCCCTTAAAACGCGTGTTTGAGACTGTGGCAGAAATGACAGGGCGCAAACCAAACAGCGTCAGGAACTACTATTATATGAAAGTGAAAGAAACAGGCGAGATAGAACAAAAGCCGTCGACGTTCACGCCTTTTTCAAAAGAGGAGATCTACATGCTCCTGAGGACACTCCTTGCGGCCGGGGCAAAAGGCGAGTCGATCAGAGGGGCAAGTCTGGGGCTTGCAAAAGGCAACAAGACGCTGATGCTCAGATATCAGAATAAATACCGGAGCCTCATAAAAAGCGGAAGGCCTCTTGTCGAAAAAGTGATGGCGGATATGGATGAAGACAACGAAAACTATTTGAATCCGTACCAGAGCCAGAGGCCCAGCGCGTCGCTTGGAAAAGAAAACAAGTATATTCCTGAAAGCGTGGCAAAGGCGCTGATGGCGGCTGATGTCGATGTCAAGAGTTTTTTTAAAGGGCTTGCAAAAATTGCCGTATTGGCTGCGTCAAAACAGGAGGAACAGCTCATGACGCTTGCCATGCAGAACGAAAACATCAAAAAGGAAAATGCCGCGCTCACCGCCAGCATCAAAGAACTTAACTTAAAACTGAAAAAAGAAATGGAAAGAAGCGTTAAGGCTGCGGCATTGTTTCAGCAGCTCGTTAAGATCAACTCGGCGTTTAGCGAAACAAAGGATATGGAAGGCTTAAAAGGCCTTGGAGAATGGCTCAAAGACGGAGCTCACAGCAATGTGGACGCTCTTTGATTTTGTTGCATGAAGAGTTTGCAGGCTTGGAATCCGGCTTTGCCTGCAGACTTGCGCCATGCAGTGCGGTTTTTGGCGCATTGTTAAAATGATTGTTTAATTTTATAAATTGGAGTCGAAATGACAATTTCCTAAGAAATTATAAAAATAGTTTAAACAGGTCAATTTATATTGAAAATACCATTGTAAATATTTTTTTAACATGTTAAAATATTAACAAATATTTCTTATAATGGAATGATTCGACACATTACGTCATTTTTTTTAGGGTATTTGATTTGAACAAAAATGAAAGGAGATACTCAATGGAGAAAAAGATTAAATTGCTCATCATCGAAGATAACGCTCAGCTTAATGAGATGCTGACAAAGTATTTCAGTACAAAGAATGACGTAGAGGTAGTGGGGTCCTGCAGCAACCCGATAGAGGCAGCCGGCCTTATCAAAGAAGTGGCGCCAGATGCGCTTATCGTAGACATGATCATGCCCGAAGCAGACGGCTTGTCGCTGCTCGAGAGGCTCAACACGTCTGAATTTGAAACCATGCCGGCGACGATTGTCGTATCTGCGGTTGCCAATGAAAAAATGGTCAAGATGGCCTGCGATCTTGGTGCGAAGTACTACATGATAAAACCGTTCAACAAAGATATTTTATACAAGCGTTTGCAGGACATGTTCGGACACAGGGTGATCGCAACGCGTCACACGCCGACACCTGTACGATCAAGAACGCTTGACGAAAAAATCACGGCGGTTTTTCTGTCGATCGGCATACCTGCGCATATCAAGGGATATCATTTTCTGCGTGAAGCGATAAAGATGGTCGTTAAAAACCCCGAACTTATCAATTCTATTACAAAGAAACTTTATCCCGGCATTGCTGAACCTTTTGATACCAGCGCGAGCAAGGTCGAGAGGGCGATACGCCATGCGATAGAAGTGGCGTGGTCGCGGGGTAAAATTGAGAACATCAACGCATTCCTTGGTTATAATATCTATACGAACAACGATAAGCCGACAAACGGGGAGTTTATTGCGCTGATGGCGGACAAGCTGATCTTGGACAGAAGCGCTTAAGAAGGAAAGGACGGCCGCACGTTTTTCAAGGCGTGCGGTTTATTTTTTGACTCCGCTTTTTTGAGACATCTAAATTATCACGTCAAAAGACGGGCGGCATTGACTATTCTTATGTTTACATATAGAATATAATCACTATTTA
Organism: Eubacteriales bacterium; assembly: GCA_028711205.1. Lineage (GTDB taxonomy): Bacteria > Bacillota > Clostridia > Christensenellales > SZUA-584 > JAQTSP01. The sequence goes on from JAQTSP010000019.1 coordinate 8,850, forward strand.
AAGAGGTATTGGGTTCATATTTTATAAGGATGGTACTTGATATGCATCAATCTATGAACATTGCCTCTAATGCGAAAATGATAGAGGTCTTAAAAGCTGAATTTATCAGCGAGGCGGCGGATGTCATGAGAGCAACTCTTTCTACAAACGGGCGGAAAGAACTGATAGACACGCTTGGCTCTACGGTACTGCTTGCGTATGTGCTGGCAAGACGGTGCGGCATATCGTTTCCGGAGCTTGATGCGGACGTCATGAGAAAAACCGAAGACGCCATTGCTGATGCACACAAACTGGAAACGAATTACGGGGATTTATCTCTTTTAAAAAAACATTTTGAAAGCGGGAATATAAGGGGTTTTGGACAAGATAAAAAAGAAAGAGTATAAGAGCGCGCTCAATACGTATTTGATGGCGACAGCGCTGCTGTATATTGTATCAAATACGTCCGCGCTGGCCATACCGGTTTTTGCAGTCGCGGTATCATTTATACTCATATATGCGGTTGTCCGGTGCGGCTATTATCTTGGCGGCGCCGTGTCGATACTGAGCTTTGTCTCGGCATGTTTTTTCAGCTTTAATATTGCCTGTGTGGTTGCGGCGGCGGTATTGCCGGTTGTTTATGCGGCGGGTTACGTCATCAGGGGTAAAAAACGTTTAAGGGACAGCATTCTGATATCAAGCGGTGCGGTGCTTGCGGGCGGCGTTCTTGCGATCGGCGTGCTGCAGCTGATCACGGGATTGGGCGTTGTTGATTTTTCGGTAGAGAGCGTGGGTTCCGCGCTTAAGCTGCTGGGTGACGACGACATAAAAATGTTTTACCAGACGGTCCGGTATGCCGATATCCTTACAGGCACCATGACACAGGAAGCGGTGGCCGCAACGCCGGCGGCCGAGGCTGTTGTCATCATGATGGATATGGTAAGAGAAGCGCTCGATCTCATGATTGTGTCCATCATGCTTATTTATTCGTTGATTGCCGGTTTCTTGTGCTATACCGTGCCGAGAAATGCCGCCAAAAAACATGGCATCCAGGTGGCGGCGATACCGGCGTTTAAAGATTACGCTCTGCCGAAAAGATTTTGGCTCGCCTATCTTATCTCGTATGTGTTCGCAGTCATCGGCGTCAGTTACGGATGGCAATCGTTTGATGCCTTGGAAATCACAATAGATTACGTCTTTGCTTTTGTGTTTATTGTGCAGGGTTTGAGTTTTCTCGATTTTTTATATCATACGCGTAAGATGGGCACGGGCACAAGAACCGTGCTGCATATTCTGGCCGCGCTGATATTGAGCAGCATTATTGTTTGGGTCGGCCTTTTTGAGAACATAGTGGGTATGAGGAAACGCATGGACGCGAAAGGCGGTATCGCTGGTTGAATACGAAGATTCGGTTTTTTACAAAGGATTTTGTGTATCTCATCTGTTCTCTTGCCATCGCTGTTGCGCTGGCGTTTTTGCAAAGCGCAAGGCTTGGCGTGATTATCGTTATATTCAGTTTATCTCTGGCCATGCTGTATATCGCTTCGGGCATACTGCAGAAGATCAAATGGCAGAAGATCGCGCTCAAAACGCTGAATGAGGAGGAAGCGCTCTCCGCATACCTCAATACGATGGCGATCCCCACCGCGCTCACGACACTTTCGGGCAACGTCAAATGGTGCAATGTCGCTTTTGTGCATATTGCGGGATACGGCGCGATGCGTAACATCAACAAGATGATACCGGGCATCAGCATACCCGATAAAGAAAAAAAGATATTGATCGACGGCAAGGCATATAAAAAAGAGATATTTCCCGTCAAATATAAGCACAAAGAGATGCTGATGTACCGGCTGGTGGATATTGAGAACACCGTCGAGGTCAAAAAGCTCTATCAGAACTACCTTCCCGTCGTGTGCTTTATACAAATAGACAACTATGACGAGCTTGCCGCAGAGATACTGCAGACAGAGCTTTCAGAGATCGTCGCCGCGGTCGAGCGGCGCATCGCGGCAATGGCAAAAAATCTCTCGGCCGTTTTTGTCAAGACGGACAGAGGGCGCTATCTCTGCGTGTTTGAGCGGCGGTTTCTATCGACGATGCGCGCCTCAAAGTTTCGGATACTGGACGATGTCAGAGAGATAAAAACGACGCAGAGCCCCACGCTGTCTATCGCGATCGGCGTGGGAGAAAATCCTGAACAGTCGGGAGATTACGCGAATAAGGCGCTTGAGCTGGCGCTGGGCCGCGGCGGAGACCAGGCCGTCATCAAGCAGGGCGATAAATTCATGTTTTTTGGCGGCACGTCAAAAACGGTCTACAGACGAAGCAAGGTCAAGTCGCGCATGATCAGCCATGCTTTGAAAAATCTGATGGAGCAATGCGGCGAAGTGTATGTGATGGGACACGAAGTGCCCGATCTCGACTGCATCGGCGCGTCTCTGGGCATTTGCGCATGCGCTAGGTATGTCGGTAAAAAGGCCTATATCGTGGTCGACAACCCGAACCCGTCGATAGGACCTCTTTTGGAGAAACTTGCTTCGACAGACGCATATACCGGCAGTATTATCACAGCGCAGGAAGCGGGCCTAAAGATCGATAATTCAAGTATGCTTGTCGTGGTGGATACGCAGATCGCGGGATTTACCGTATCGCCCAATCTTTTGGAGCTTGCCGATACGGTGGTCGTGATCGACCATCACCTGAGGGGCGCGACAAACATCGAAAAAGCGGCGCTGTATTATCATGAGCCTTTTGCATCATCCGCATCCGAGCTTGTGACCGAAATACTGCAGTATTTCGGTGAAGACTTAAGGCCGCTTCCGATCGACATTGAGGCGCTTCTTATCGGTATCACGATCGATACGAAAGGATTCTCGTTCCACACGGGTGTCCGGACGTTTGAAGCGGCGTCATACCTGCGGCGCCTGGGCGCGGACACAGCCGTGATCAGGCAGCTGATGCAGGACGATTTGGAAACGTATTCCGCAAAAACGGATATCGTCAAAAACGCGGAGATATTGGAAGACGGCATCGCGGTCGCGAAGTGCCCGAAAGGCGTGGCCAATGCGGCACTGATCGCGGCGCAGGCGGCGGATGCGCTGCTAACGATACGCGGCATCACCGCGTCTTTTGTGGTCAGCCTTGTGGACGATAATGTGGTGATCAGCGGCCGGTCTTTGGGAGACGTCAATGTTCAGCTGATTTTGGAGAGCCTTGGCGGCGGCGGACATGCCACGATCGCTGCGGTCCGGCTGAACGAGACGGATTTGGACAGCGCCTATAAAAAACTGAAAAAAACGATCAAAAAATATTTAAGAGAGGGACTATAGCATGAAAGTGATATTGACAGCAGATTTGAAAGGCAAAGGATATATCGGGGATATCGTCAACGTCAACGACGGATACGCAAGAAATTATCTGATTCCCAAAGGGCTCGCGAAAGAGGCGTCTGTACAGAATTTGAACATTGCCAAGCAGCAGCAAAAAGCCAACGAACAAAGACGCATGCTTGAACGCCTGTCAGCCGAAGATGCGGCAAAAAAACTTGACGGGCTGCGCGTGGTCATCAAGGCAAAATGCGGCGAGAACGGCCGGCTTTTCGGGTCTGTAACGGCAAAAGAGATTTCCGAAGCGATAATGGACCAGCACGGTATCGAGATCGACAAGAAAAAGATCGTGCTGGCGGATCATATCAAAGATCTTGGCGAGACGAAGCTTCAGATAAAAGTATTCGCGGGTATCACCGCCGACATGACGCTCTGCGTCGAGGCGGCTGAAGAGCAGTAGGGGCTGTTATGGAGAAAAACGACGCTGCGGCGTATATGCCGCCACACAACATAGACGCGGAGAAAAGCGTTCTCGGGAGCATGTTTCTTGATCCCAAAGCTGTTTTTATGGCGATAGAGCGGCTCAAGCCGGAAGATTTTTATGCAAAGCGCAACCGTATCATCTATGAGGCGATGTGCGAGCTTTCCGAGGCCGGAAAACCGATCGATACCGTGACCGTTGTGGACAGGCTTGAGAGAAAAGGACAGATGCAGGACGCGGATGATACCGTTTATATTGCCGATCTGGCCGGCAGCGTGCCAAGCGCTTCGAATGTCGGGTACTATATCGGTATCGTCGAGCAGGATTCCGTGCTTCGGTCGCTGGTCGCGGCAGGCAACGAGATCATCAGGGACGCGATCAACTCTGAAAACGAGGCGGCCGACATCGTGAACCGGGCTGGAGACCTGATTTACCGTATCGCTGTCAAACGCCGGCGGGATACCTTAGAGCATATCAAGCAGGCGCTTTTTGAAGGGTATAAAATCATCGGCGAGTCGATGAACAACGAGTCAGGACTGCTTGGTATCTCCACCGGATTCAAGCTGCTCGATAAAAAGCTTTCCGGGCTGCAGGGGTCTCAGCTTATCGTTGTGGCGGGGCGTCCCGGCATGGGTAAAACGAGCTTTGCGCTCAACATTGCACAGCATATCGCGGTCAGGCAGAATATCCCTGTGGCGATATTCTCACTCGAGATGTCGTCGGATCAGCTTGCGATACGCATGCTGTGCAGCGAGGCGCTTGTCGACAGCCAGAAGACAAGGACCGGCGGCTTGACCGATGACGATTTTGACAAGCTTGCCGAGGCCGTTAACGTACTCGGCCAATCGCCTGTGTATATCGACGATTCGCCGGCGATCACCGTGCTCGAGATGCAGGCCAAAGCAAGGCGGCTCAAGCAGGAAAATGGCTTGGGGCTTATCGTGATCGACTATCTGCAGCTGATGACGGGCAAGGGCCGGCGGGAAAACAGGCAGCAGGAAATATCAGAGATGACACGCTCCCTCAAGATCATGGCCAAAGAACTGAATATCCCGGTGATGCTGATATCCCAGCTTTCAAGAGAGAGCGAAAAAAGGGAATCCAAACGTCCGATGCTCTCGGACCTCCGCGAATCGGGCAGTATCGAGCAGGATGCGGACGTGGTTATTTTTCTGCACCGCGATAATTATTACGACAAAGAGGCCAGCAACATATCGAAGGTGATCGTCGCCAAACAGAGAAGCGGCCCGACCGGCGAGATCAACGCCGGATGGCGGGGAGAATACACGCGGTTTGTCGAACTTTCCGACCAGAGCGACGAAGACGCATACTGACAAAGAAAATCAAAAGGCTGTCACAGGGCAGCCTTTCTTGTGAGGATAACACAAAAAAACCGGGGGGTTCAGATGAAAAAGGGAATCAAAATCATATTATATGTCTGTTTATTTGCCAGTTTTGTATTTTACACCCTGGTGCTTTTGTATACCCTGTTTGCCGGCAGAGGGTATTTTGCATCCGGTCTTTCTTTGGCTGAATATATCAGGGTTTCTTCCAATATTGTTCCATTCAAAACAATCATTCAATATGTCAAGGCGTTATCTGACGGCAGTATGAACATCGACACACCAATCAAAAACCTCGGCGGCAACCTTCTGATGTTCCTGCCCATGGGCATATATCTGCCGGGATTTTTCAAAGGGCTCCGCAGGCCCGGCCGTTTTTGCCTCTGTATGGTCGGCATATTATTCGTCATCGAAGGCGCGCAGCTGTTGCTGCGGCTGGGAAGCTTCGATATCGATGATTTCATACTGAATATGGCCGGCGCCCTGATTGGTTTTGCCGTCTGGAACAGCCTGTCTAAAAGATTCAAAAAGCAGTCGCCTGAAAACGCGTAGCGTATAACAACACAGAGGATACCTGTTTGCCGATATCCTCTGTGTTGTTATTTCCGGGGTCCCCGACGACGCGCCGCGTCTCAGGGTGGATTTTGTTCCTGCTGTTCGTTTATTCCTGCGTCGGGTCGTTCACGGCTCCCATAAACGCGATCGTGCCGTCCTCTTTTGAATAGATCGCGAACAAAAACGGCCGGTCGGCATAAAACGTGGCAGGGTCCGGTTCTGGTGCAATTGCGGTATCCAACGCGATGACCTCTGTTGCAGCCGCGGCTTCGGCACCAAGCTCGTCGACGCGTATATAGCATTTGTGCAGAACTTCTTCAATATAAATTTCATTCGGCGTATCCGTCATCGCCGAGAAATCCGCATCGAAGCTGAACGCAAGCCGCATGCCAAGGGCGTCAAGCGTGTCTTTGAGCGGTGTAAAGAATGAATATTCAAACTTAGGTATCTTGATCGATACCTGCTGTGTTTCCAGCGCGTCAAGCGCGGCAGAAAACGTATCGCTGTTCATACAAGTGAGCATATCGCTTAAATCCGAACCCTCTTTCGGCAGCAGCAGCGCCATCGCGTATTCGCCTTCATCTTCTTCGCTTTTGAAATCCAGCGATATCATCGAAAAGTCGCCGTTCTCATAGTAGGGCACGCTCCAGGCGCTGTGCATGAACGGCGCGGTGACCGTGCTGCCGGGTGTCGTGAATTCTTCGTCGAATGTATCGTTTGCCTCGAACGGCTGCACCCATTCGCCAAGGTAGTAGAGTGCGTTGCAGAGCACGATACGCGTTTCCTCGGGCAGCTCCTCATCAAGCAGCTTGTCGATCTTGCCGTGTGTGTTTTCGCTGATCCACGCGTTGATCTCGTCCGTCGCGCCGGGGATTTCAAGCGGCATCGCGTCCGCCATGAAGTCATTTAGGCAGGTGTCGATAAAGCCGTCGCGAAAAGTATACGTATCGCTCAGCCATATCGAATTGGCCGTTTCCATGCCGCCGGTGTTGGCGCGCCACATCAGCGATCTGCATGCGCTGGTGATATCGTCGTCGCTCTGTCCGCTCTGGCTAAGCGCCGCGGATATCTCGCCCGCGGTATCGCCCGACGCGCCCGTGCGCGTCATCAGCAGCGCAAGCTCTATGCTGACGGGAGACAGTGCAAGGTTGGATCCGGTATCATACAGCAAATTTGCCGCATCAAAACCAAATGCGTTGACGCCCTTAGCAAAATCTTCATCCAAGGCCTGAATGCTTTGCTCTGAAAGTGTGGCTTCGTAACCGATGGCGCTGGCGGATACGCATCCGGCCAGTAGAAAAATAAGCGCAATTACGCAAAAAACTATCTTTTTCATCATCGTCTCCTTATGGTTTTTCTACAAATTAGACGTATTATTTGATCTGAATGTTCCAAAAAATAGGCAAAAACAGATTTTTTCTGTATAATGATGCTGTGAAGAATTGCATAGATCACTAAAGTGACAACGGGGTCTTTATAAAAAACATTTCAAAACGATGAGGTGGGTGTGATGAAAAACAGCAAAAAGAAAAAACCTGGTATTGCATTTGGCGGCGGCGGTACAAGAGGTATCGCGCACATCGGCGCCATACGCATCTTTCAGGAAAACCATATCGAATTTGATTATGTGAGCGGCAACTCTGCGGGAGCGATTGCCGGCGCGTTGTATGCTGCGGACATTCCCTGGCAGGAGATGTATGATTATGCGCTTAACATCAAAGACAAGCATATATTTTTGAATCAGCGCTGGTTTTCTTATATGAGCCCGGAGATTGTCGAGCGCCTGGCGAACCGTTTTTTGGAAGGCAAGTCCTTCGGCGATCTTAAGAAACCGTTTTGCGCCGTCGCGGTGGATCTGGAGAAAGGCCGGCTTGATACGCTAAACAGGGGAAACCTGACAAAGGCGCTCTCCGCAAGCTGTGCGATACCGGGTATTTTTCAGCCGGTGAAGATTGGAAGCAAAACATATATCGACGGCGGTACGCTGTGCAACATCCCGACGCAGACAGTGAGGGAAATGGGCGCGGATTATGTCGTCGGTATCAACCTCAACGCGGAAAGAAGCAGGGGAACAAAGAGTACGCGTCGGCTGGATGTGCTGGTGACGGCCTACCGGCTCAGTATCAACGCAAACAGCCAGATCTTTGAAAAATTTGCGGACCTTATGCTAGAGCCCCGGCTCGAGAGCTATTCGATGTTTAGCTTTAAAAGCATTGCCGAGATGATCCGCATCGGCGAAAAAACGGCCGAAGACAATCTCGAGCAAATCAAGGGACTGATGCAGTGAGCTTTCAGGAAGATTTTTGCCATGGCGGGTCAAATAATAAGTATGGTAAAATAGTATGACTGATGAAGCGAAGGCGGTGAATGACCGTGAATAGAATACTGATTATCGATGACGATAAAAATATCTGCGAGCTCTTAGAACTCTATCTGCAGAACGCAGGATTTGGGGCCGAGTCGTGCAATGACGGGCGTTCTGCGATGGACTGCCTTATAAAACAGCCGTTTGACCTGGTGCTGCTCGACGTGATGCTGCCGGATATGACGGGATATGCACTTTGCCGCGCGATCAAAGAAAAAAAAGACCTGCCCGTGATCATGATCACCGCGCGGGACATGTTAAAAGACAAGATACAGGGGTTTAATGTGGGCGCGGACGATTATATTATCAAGCCGTTTGAACCGGCTGAGGTGATCGCACGCATCAACGCCCGCCTGAGAGGGCAAAGCGGCGATAAGAGCGGTACACTCGCCATCGGAGACTTAACTGTGAACATTGACGCATACGAAGTGAGAAAGAATGGTGTGCGCGTTGATCTGAAGCCCAAGGAAGTACAGCTTCTATATTTTCTGCTGCGCAACAGGAACATCGTTTTTTCAAGGGATACGCTGCTGCAAAAGGTATGGGACTATGAGTTTGCGGGAGACACGCGGACGGTGGATGTGCATATCAAGACACTGCGGCAAAAACTGATCGACGACGGCGCCGGCTGGGATATCAAAACGGTATGGGGCGTCGGCTATAAACTTGAGGGTTGAGTCCATGTTCAAAAGTGTGTTTTTTAAGATATTCGTGACCTATCTTTCCATACTGATACTTATCATGTTCGTGCTGTCGATGATTGTCTCCTCTCTGGCCGAGAATTATGTATACAGCGAAAAGGAAAAGACGCTTCAAAACGTCGCGAACAGAACGAACAGTGCGGCCAACGCTTACGCGTCCGGCGAGATCAGCCAATCGGAGCTGGGCGACGTCATCGACGCGATGGCCTACATCACGGATACAAAGATCTATATCGTCAGGGCGGACGCGTCTTCACTTGAACATGTTGATCTTGGCGATCAACTTTCCGACCAATATCTCAAAGACGCGCTTCACAAGGTATTAAACGGAGAGAGCGTTGTTTCGCGAAACCAATACTCCAAAGGGTTCGAGGCGCCGATGCTGTTTGCGGCTTACCCATGGGAAGACG
>JAQTSP010000200.1 GCA_028711205.1 Eubacteriales bacterium
TGCGGAGCCACCCCCTGGTTGATGACGGTGGCCGAACGGCGTCCAAACACCAGGCATTCGAGCGTCGAGTTGCTGGCCAGCCTGTTTGCGCCGTGTACGCCGGTCGAAGCGACTTCGCCGCACGCCAGAAGGCCTTTGATATTCGTTTGTCCCCAAAGGTCGGTCTTGACGCCGCCCATCATGTAATGCTGGACCGGGCCGATCGGAATAAAATCTTTCGTGATATCGATGCCTTTCTCGAGGCAGGTTTTGTATATCGTCGGAAAGCGGTTGATCAAAAACTCTTTTGGTTTATGTGTGATATCCAATTTGATGTACGGTGACGTCTGGTGCTGTATCTCGCGGTAGATCTCGCGCGCGACGATATCTCTTGGCGCAAGCTCGGCGAGCCGGTGCCGGCTCTTCATGAACCGTTCTCCCGCGTCGTTCAACAGCACGCCGCCTTCGCCCCGCACCGCCTCGGATATCAGAAAACACTGCCTGTTTCGGTTTTCGGGTGTATACAGGCCGGTTGGATGGAACTGTATGAACTCCATATTCTCCATCACCGCGCCCGTGCGCTGCGCGACGGCGAACCCGTCGCCGGTCGCGACGGTCGGGTTGGTGGTGTATCTGAATATCTGTCCCAAACCGCCTGTCGCCACGATGACATAGCTCGTTTTATACAGCCGCCACTGCCCTTCTTCATATACCATCAGGCCGGTGACCTGACCATCCTGTGTGATGATATCGGCCGCGAAAGAGTTTTCATGCAGCGCGACGCTTTTTTTAGCCTTGACTTTATTTTTAAGCGCCCGCACCATCTCAAGGCCGGTCGCGTCGCCGCCGGCGTGCAGTATCCGGCTCATGCCGTGGCCGCCTTCGCGCGTCGTCAACAGGTTGCCGTCGCTGTCGAGATCGAAGTGCGTACCCAGTTTCAGCAGCTCGCTGATTTCTTTCGGGCCTTCCTCGACGATGACGTGTACGGCCGCTTCGTCGCAAAGCCCGGCGCCCGCGTTGATGGTATCCGCAAAGTGGTACATGAACGCGTCGTCTTTTTCAGTCACCGCCGCGATGCCGCCCTGGGCAAGCGACGACGAGCTGGTTTCCATATGTTCTTTGGTGAACAGCGCGCATTTCAGCGCGGGGTCAAGATGGTACGCCGCGTACAGGCCGGCAAGCCCGCTGCCGATAATCGCGACGTCGATGTCATATGCCGCCAAGTTTTTGTCCGGCACATCAAAAATATATCTTCTCATATAAACTCCTTAAAAAGGCGCGTTACGCCTTCAGCATGTTCTCAAGGCTTAATCTTGCTTTGTCCATGATCTCTTGATCGACCGTGATCTCGTGCTGTTCGTATTCCAGCGCGCAGAGCACGTCGGCAAGCTTTGTTTTTTTCATGTTGGCGCATAAAAGTTTGGTTGTCAGCAGATAAAACTGCTTTTCGGGGTTTTGTTTTTGGAGCACATGCAGTATGCCCATCTCGGTGCCGATAATGAATGTTTTATGATCCGACCTGGTGGCGAAATCGATGATCTGCGCGGTGCTGCCGACGAAATCCGCTTTTTCGATCACTTCTCCGGTGCATTCGGGATGCACGAGCAGCAGCGCACCGGGAACGGCCGCTCTGGCCGCGTCGACGTCATCCGCGCCGACCCGGTGGTGCACAATGCAATAGCCGCTAAACGGTATGATCTCTTTACCGGGAAGCCGGTTCGCGACATACCGGGCAAGGTTCTGGTCGGGCACGAACACGATGCGTTTTTCTTTCAGCGAAGCGACGACCTTGACCGCGTTTGACGAGGTAACGCACACGTCGCTCTCGGCCTTGACTTCGGATGTCGAATTGACGTAGCAGACCACCGCGGCGTCCGGATATTCCTGCCGGAGCCGCCGGATATCGCGCGGCGTGACCATGTCGGCCATCGGGCATCCGGCGTCAATCGCCGGAAGCAGCACTTTCTTGTCGGGAGAGAGTATCTTTGCGCTCTCGGCCATAAACCGTACGCCGCAAAACACGATGATATCCGCATCCGTTTCTTTGGCCTGTTTGCTGAGGCCGTACGAATCGCCGACCATGTCCGCGATGTCGATGATATCGCCCGTCTGATAATAGTGTGCCAGAATCACCGCGTTTTTTTCATGTTTGAGCTTTTCTATCTTTTGTTGCATCGTCATCGTATTAGCCTTCTCATACCCTGTATTCCGGTATATTTTATACTTTATGAATTAACCATCATTTTATCAATCCATACCGTAAATTGCAAATTTTTATTGGCCGGATGGTGACAAGCTTTGTTTTGGGCTGACAAAAAAACCAGCGCATATTTTGCTCTGGTTTTTTATTGATTATAAGAATTGCCGGACGCTCGTTTTAAAGAAGGTTTATGTTTTTTGTTTGCCGAGGCGTGTATCCGGCGCTTTGACGCGCATCAACAAAAGCCCGCCGATGATAAACAGCGGTATCACCGCCAGCACTGAAAAACGCACATTGTCTGTTATGAGAGCGACCAGCGACATCAGCAGCGGCCCCAAAATCGCGGCAAATTTTTCGAAAATGCCGTAGAACCCGAAGAACTCGCCCGTTTTTTCTTTGGACACCATGTGCGCGAACAGCGACCGCGACATAGACTGCACACCGCCCTGTACCGTTCCCACAAGCGCGGCCAGCACAAGGAAGTTCCAGTCGGCGAACATAAACGTGCCGGCTGTCGCGATCAGTATGTATGTGACGATACAGATATAGATCGTATTTTTTGCGCCATATTTCTGGCCGATCCGGCCCATCAAAAACGACATCGGCCACGCCACAAGCTGTGTGATCAGCAGACCCACCACCATAACCATTGTGATAGAGAGCACGCCGCCTGTCAACACCTCGAGATCGTTTGACAGCCCAAGCTGCGGATCGCTTGAGAAAACGGTGGCCATGCGTATGATCGTGCCCACGCCGTCGATGTACAGGAAAAACGCAATCAAAAACTTAAAAAGCTCTTTGTGCTGTTTGATGTGAGCAAATGTGACGCCGATACGGTGGAAACCGTCTTTGATGGCCGCGGCGGCTTTTTTTGGCGTGTTGTCCAGTACCGGCTCATGGATGTTTTTCATCATCGGTATCGAGAAGATCAGCCACCATACCGCGACGGAAAGAAAGGAGAGCCTGGTGCCCAGATACTGAGGGTCTCCCTCGCCCCAGATGGCGCCGGGGTTTATAATCATGACCATGTTGACGACAAGCAGTATGCCGCCGCCGATATATCCCCAGGCATAGCCCGCCGCAGACGTTTTATCCATTTTATTTCTTGAAACGATATGCGGCAAGAATGCGTCATAAAAGACAAGAGAGCCCGAAAAACCGATATTGGCAACGACAAAGAACAGACTCAGCATCAGCGTATCGCCCGGGCCGGGCAGCATTAATAGCGCCGTGCCGAGGCATCCAAGCGCCATAAAGAAAGTCCAAAACTTCTTTTTCGAATTGGCGCTGTCGGATATCGCGCCGAGTATAGGGGCCAGAGCGGCGATGATGAGCATGGCGACAGCCGTGACGATACCCCATACTGCCGTGGCGTCGCTGCCGGTATAAATAACATTTGCGAAGTAAACGGGAAGAACTGCGGCGAGTATGGTCGTGGCAAACGCAGAGTTGCCAAAATCGTAGAGGCACCATGATCTGATCTTTTTTTGCTCGTTCAAAGCTTTATACCTCAATTCTAAAATGATTATTCGTAAACAGTAAAAAGAAAATATCCTTTTGATAAAATTCTATTTTTAACGCAAAAACACCTTTTTGTTTGTGTAAAATTTAGATAAAGATGCGCTTGACGCTTATTTACTAAGCAAATATCACATTTATGTCATACTTTTGTGGTTGCGAACGGCATGAATATTGTATATTATTTATTTGGTATACTATATATGACGATAACAATTTGCATGGGAGCGCGTCAGTAAAATGTACGAAGTCAAGACACTTAAAAAGAAATCCAGGCATATTAAAAAGTTTATCAAGCTGGAGTTCAAAATGTATAAGGGTGACAACGACTGGGTTGCTCCGCTCAAATCGGATGCCAAAAAGGTATTGAAGGGGAAAGGCAACCCGCTGTTTCAAAACGGCGACCAGGCGTTTTTCATGGTCTATAAAGACAAGAAACCGGTCGGGCGCATACTTGTCGGTATCGACGAGGAACTCAACCGTGTGCGCGGGTTCCGGCAGGGCTTTTTCTCGATGTTTGAATGCATCGACGATTTGGATGCGTGCC
>JAQTSP010000201.1 GCA_028711205.1 Eubacteriales bacterium
TACCCGCGCGCAATGGCGTCAATGTCCTTTGCGGCAGCGCCGGATTTCAGTGCCGCTATCGCCCGCTCGCCAGCGCATTTGACAATATCATAACCTTTTTGCATCTCTTTGTCTATATGAGAAATCGCGACGGTCCGCGTAAAATCGGAGCAGTATCCGTCAAATTTACACCCGTAGTCCATCGTCACAAAATCGCCCGGGGCGACTTTTCTGTCCGTCGGCGCGATATGCGGCTGGCTTCCGTTTTCACCCGACGCGACGATGGGGTTAAACGCGCTCTCCGCGCCGTTTTTGTTCATATAATAGACGATCTCCGCCTTGATGTCGTTCTCGCTGACACCCGGGCGTATCAAGCCGCAGACATGCCGGAACAGCATATCGTTGTACCGGGCTCCACGGGCGATCGCTTTTATCTCATTCTCGTCTTTCACGCTCCGCTGCGCTGATATATCGGATGACAGGTCCGTGATGCGGCTTTCGTCAATATATTTTTGGTACTCTTTGTAGACGCTGTACGACACGCCGTTAAGGTCGATGCCAAGCCGCCCGGCTTTTTCATTTTTGACATAATCAAATATCGTTTTGATACGTTCAGTGCCTTTCGTCTCGACAACGCTAAAATCCGTCTCGATCCCGGCCTGCTCGGCATAGCGAAAATCGGCAAATATATACTGCCTGTCCGCCGTGATCAGAAGCTGGCTGCTCGCTCCCGAAAAGCGCGAGTAATACGTCACGTTCTCGCTCGTCGTTATAAGCGCCGCGTGCACGCCATATGAACTCATCGTCTTTCTCAGTTTTTGTATCCTCATTGCTTCTCCAGTTCCTCCAAATACATCCTTTTCATCTCGGCCGCGTCCTCGGCCATCGTCCCCTTCGATTCGCATATCATTACGGGCTCGAGGCCCCGTTTTGCAAGCAATCTCGCCAGCGGCGCAAAGTCCGGCCCGAACCCTTCGTCCGCAAACGTCTTGTGCATACGCTCTCCGGCGTCGGTATACGCAATGCGCGAAAAATGTACGTGAAACCGTTTCGCGCGGTATCCGCCGAGTTTTTCCTCGAGCCTGTCCAATATCGCGGCGTAATCGTCCAGCGATTGTATCGCGCCGCGGCCTCTCGCGTGAAGGTGCCCGAAATCGATCGCGGGCACGATACGCCCGTCCATTTTGCACAGCTGGATCACTTCGTCAAGATCACCGATCTGTTTTATTTTACCCATCGTTTCGGGACATATCTCGATATCAAAAAGCCCTTCGTTTTCAAGATGCTCTATCACAAGCATCAGCGACGCCTTTACCCGCGCCAAAGCCTCGCTGCGCGGCATACCGCCCTGCGCTCCGGGGTGGAACACCACGCGCTTCGCGCCCATCCACCGTGCGGCCTCAGCCGACTGCGCCAGATAACGCAGATTGCCCGCCGCCTTTTCCGGTTCGTGTGTTGCCAAATTGATATAATACGGCGCGTGAACGCTTAAGCTTACGCCGTTTGCCTCCGCCGCCAGGCCGATCAGCTCCGCCGTCGCTTTCGTGATGCGCACGCCGCGCCCGAAAGAATATTCATAGGCGTCAAGCCCCATGTCCGAAATCCAGGCAAAAGCCTCAACCGTATGCTTGTGCCCCTGCGCGTAAAAACTCGCCGAATTGCCCGCAGGCCCAAAATGGATCATATCTACTCCTTTAGGCTTAATATTAACCCATCGGGATACCTAAAGTCCAGTATTTTTGGAGAACTCCTCCGCCAGCTTTATGCCATAAGTACCCACTCAGCAAAAACCACAAGCCAAGTCGCTTTATGTTCTGATGACCTGAACTTCATGTTGTCAACCGCAGAGAAAGGCAGTTGAGGAGTAAGTTGAAAAAAAGCATGTCTGCCGCCCGGCCATAGGCTTATTATTAACGTCTATCGTTTTAACCCATTACGTCTTAAGTCCAGTGTTTTTCGAGAGTTCCTCCGCCAGTTTTTTAATCGCTTTGCTTTCGATGCGCGATACATAGGAGCGCGAAATACCCGTTTTTTTTGCGATCTCACGCTGTGTCTGCGGCCGCATACCGTTTAAACCGTAGCGCATCTCGATCACCGCCCGCTCCCGCCGTGTCAGGCATTTGCCAAGCAGACCATAGAGCTTACTTGTCTGTATTCTCAGCTCGGCCTGTTCCGAGACCAGGTCTTCCCGCGTACCCAGTATATCGATCAGTGAAATCTCGTTACCCTCTTTGTCGACGCCGATCGGGTCGCTTAGCGATACCTCGCATTTGATCTTTTTGCTTGACCTGAGCGCCATCAGTACCTCATTCTCGATACACTTCGCGGCATACGTCGCAAGCTGTGTCCCTTTTTTAGGCAGAAACGAATTGACCGCCTTGATAAGCCCGATGGTGCCTATGGAAATAAGATCGTCGCTTGAAAGCGTACTGTTCTGATATTTTTTGACGATATGCGCAACCAGCCGAAGATTATGCTCGACCAGCTTGTTTTTTGCCGTCTGGTCACCGCTTGCGCATTTCTTTATACATTCCGCCTCTTCCTCTTTAGACAGCGGTTTGGGGAATGTCTTACCGGAAGAGATGTATCCCGCAAAGACGAGAAGTTCTTTGATGATATAAAGCAAGTCAAACATTTTGAGATTCCTCCTACTATGCTATAAAAAGACTATGCAGAAAAAGACAGTTTCTTGCTTGTCCCTGTTTAATTCATAAATATATAAATTGGTGATTTTGGATGTTAACAGAAATTATTCCAACCGGAAACAAGGCTTTGATACAGCCCTTTCTTATCTTTCCTTATCTCTTGTCTTATATCACTTAAACTTCTCTGGCGCCTGGTTTCATATCTTTACAAGTCTGATTGTATGATCGCTTTGTTCGCTGATATATTTTCGCCGCATGACAATAAATATTCCCAACTGCTATGCTAAAAAACAGTGGTAATTTACATATCTGCAAAGTGCATCCTGTCAAAAATCATACTTCCGGATGAATATGTATCCAAGTATTCCCGGGCCTGAGCACAATCTGTTTTCCCTCTTCATCGTAATACACCGTTGCATCGCCTGCAGATGTTTTCTCCCATGTCCCTTGGATCAGTTTGCCGCCGATATAAATGTCCGCATCTCCGCCGCCAACCATGTTCCAGAGCTTAATACCCTCAACAGACTTATATGTGCTGTATTGAACAATGATATTTTTGACGATGACCTGTTCTCCTGTTTCGGCGGAAATAAACTCTTGCCCGTTCATAAACCGCAAATACATATCATTTTCAGAATCGTATACATACGAAACATAATTATCATCTCCTGAGCACATGGGCAGTAATATCTCTGTTACGCTGTCACCGGAGTAGACCGCATCCTCGCCAAAAAGCCAACCCAGCGGCTCTGGATCGTAGTCGTAAAGCGCCTGCGCCAGCAGCGGATCGCCAACAACGTTATGCGGCGCGTCAATACTCGAAACACGGTAAAAATATTTATCCCATCCGCCGCTCCATCCGTCCACATGATATTTTATTTCGCCATAAAGATCATTCCCGTAAATGCTATATGATTTATTATAATCCGCCTTTGAAGAACCTGAACCGCCAAAATGCATAAAAACAGCATCCCATTCACTCTGTATGTATAAAAACGGCGGCCGTGCGCTTCTGACCGGCATCACTTCGCTTGGCACATTGTCGCAAAAAACGCAAACAAAACGTGTGATGCCGCCTTCAACAGGGACTTCATAGACCACATCGGCCGTCTGCAGACCGGTTTGCGGACGCGCCACCGCCGAATTCTCTATCACGGCCATCACCGGTTGATAATCGCCGTCATAGGGCAGGCCGGTCGTATAGGACACCGGCTGCTCGGGCGTCACGGCCGGGACGACCTCAAGCTGTACAGGTTCGGGTGTCGGTGTGAGCGTTGCCGTGGGTTCGGGTGTCGTTTCCGCTGTCGATTCGGGCTCTCCCGCATTGCATGCCGCAAACATGGCCACCATAATTAAAGCCATCGCGATAACAATAATACGTTTCATATTTGTCCTCCTTGATATAGGCCGTTAATAATCCAATTAAAAATATTGTACATCATGGCCTCCTGTTTGACAAACATTTCCCAGCATTTTTATTAACCTGCAGATTGCAAGTTTAATTGCCCACCATATAGTACCAGTTACGCTCAAGTTTCAGACATCTCATTTGCAGACTTGTATCCAAACATGCGTCTTGGGTAATTATTCATCCAGTGTTCTATACGTCTT
>JAQTSP010000020.1 GCA_028711205.1 Eubacteriales bacterium
ACGCCGCGCAACCCGCTAAAGCCGGTGCATCGCGTCGAAAATCTCTTCCCGCATGATGCGGATATCCATGCACAGCCCTTTGCCGACCTCACTCAATTGTTCACTTAACGCCGTAAACGATACGCCGCAGCCTTCCAGATCGACCAGCATGATCATCGCGAAATAGTCCTGCAGCACCGTCTGGCTGATGTCGAGTATGTTCACGCCGCATTCGGAAAGCTTCGCGGACACGCCCGCGATGATGCCCGTTTTGTCTTTTCCCGTTACCGTGACAATCGCTTTCATATTAAACCCGCCTTCATTGATACTTTTAAATCTTATATTTTCACGCTCTCAACCACCCCAACGACGCTACGCGTCGCCGGAGACCCCTAGCCAAAGAGAAACACCAAACGATGGATATCAAAAAAAAGGCATTTTACCTGTATCCGCGTGTAAGATGATTTCTCAAAAAACTTAATCATCGTATTTTTTATACGCCCCTGCCGGATCATAGGTATCAACGTATTGAAGTGCTGCGTCGATATCGTTAAAAACGGCAAACGCAGATAACGCGTCCTTTTCGGCAAACGACTGGCTCACCGTTTTGTCAAACTGCGCGATCAGATGATCGAAAAAACCGTTGGTGTTGAGCAATACGACCGGTTTGCTGTGATATCCCAGCTGCTTTAACGTGATGATCTCGAGTATTTCCTCAAGCGTACCGAAACCGCCGGGCAGTGCGATAAACGCGTCGGCTTTTTCTTCCATGATCGCTTTTCGCTCGCGCACCGTCCGCGTATCATACAGCGTCGTGCACTGCTCGTAGACGATACCCTTTTTGTTCATCAGGTCGGGTATCACGCCGATAATGCTCCCGCCAAACTCCGCGGCGCCGCGGGCAAGCTCTCCCATCAGCCCTTCTGTGCCTGCCCCAAAAACGATGCCCCATCCTCTTTGCGCGATACGCCGGCCAAGTTCACGCGCCTCTTTTTTATATATTGCCGCGAGCTTTGTGCTGCTCGATGCAAAAACGCAGACGTTTTTCATTGATACCTCTGATACCTATTTCTTGATGTAGCCGCCGTTAACGATCCTGACGTCGTTGACGGTGATCATCGCGTCTTTGAGCTTCGCCTTAATGATCGATATGGCGTTCGGTATCCGCTTTCTCTTCAGATGAAGAATGAGTATTTCGCGTCTTCCCTGTTTGCCTTCACCTTCGATGACCGTCACCGCAAAATTGTTGTCACGCAGCTCTTTGGCAAGCCCCTCTGCCTTGTTTTGTTCCGAAACGATGACGTTGATCGAACAAAGGCCAAAAGCAAGTTTGCCTTCAAGCCACGAGCCAAAATAGTTGCCAATAGCAAAAGCGAGCGCAAACACAAAGCATCGGAATATATCTTCCTGAAACCCGACAAGCACGGTTCCCGTCACGATCAGCCACAATGAAACCTCAAAAAAAGCCGTGATCGACCCTTTGAGCCTCTCGCCACGATTGATGAGAACCAGCCTGACCGTGGATACGGTGACCTCGATGATTTTTCCGAAAAATACAAACAAATAAACCCATATGCTGGGCTCTGATAAAAAATCCATATTCGCCTCCTGTCGACTGACATTATATCACAGTTTTATTTCTTTCAACACCTGTTATACGTATTTTTCAGGTAATATCACAATCAGATGTGCTGTTGTCCTTTTTTTCGGACATGGTATATCGTAATATCAACATGCAGACATGATCGTTTGCAAATCCAAGTGGTATAACCCCCTTTTGGATTGGTTTTTCAGGGATGCGGTCAAACCCCGCACCCTGATTTTTTGTCGAATATTTTTATGTTATATGAGAGCTGCAAATTAATAAAAGGATAAGCGATGCGATATAAAACGTGAATATAATGTTGATGGCTTTACATCTGATTGTATCATATAGTAAAATATACAATAAATAACTATAATAAGGTGTATCCGGTTTGCATAATAACAAGAGTACGAACTCAAAAACAAACATTCTCAATGAGAAGTTGAATCAGGACATATCCTTTACAGAGTTTTTTGATGAAAACGCAAAAGACTTTTTGGATGTTCCTCTCAGATGTTATCTAAAGGCTCTTATTGAACAAAAACATTTCACAAAAGTACAAATGATTAGAGACAGCGGAATAAACCGGCGGTTCTTTTTCGATATATTGTCCGGTAAAAGAAACCCGACACGTAACTACGTTTTACGAATGATGATTGCGTTGCACATACCGTTAAAAAACGCACAATGGCTACTGAGGGCAACGGGCTACGCACAATTATACGCAAGAGATAAGCGCGACAGTGTCATCATTTATTGCATTAACCATAAGACGAATGTTAATGAATGTAATGTTATGCTGAAAAAAATCAATTTCGAGGAAATATAAGATAGACATATAATATAGTAAATCATCAACGTTTATTTCGTATGTATATGCTTTATGATCACATAATTTTTCATTCGGTAGTGAGCACAAGGCTCACTCTATTCAAAATACAAAACAAATTATAGAATAAGTCTATACAAACCAGGTTCTTCCCAGTATTAATCCATCACACGCCGCAGGTCAAGTGCCGAATTGGGAAAACCCAACAAACATGCCATGGGAACGCCATGACATAGAACGAGAAAATTCGGTCGTTCAAAAAGAAAGTTTGAGGCAATAGTTTGATGAAGGAAGTTGAGCAAAGAGGTTATATCAACGTAACGCATTTGGCTGCGGGCGGCGAAGGAAATGTATTCACGTGCGAAAAGCAAGGGGTTAAATTTTTAGTGAAAGTCATCGCCGTGCTTGAACCCGAGCAGCTCGAAATACTCAAAAGCATTAACGCCCTCAGGAATGATTTTTTCCCAAAAATCATTGAGATTTTCAACACCGGGGAAAACACCATCATCATCCGTGAATATATCGAAGGAACCACACTGCACGATGAAATTAAGAAAAACGAACACTTCTCCTACGGCAGAGCAAAAGAGATTATATTTGATGTGTGCAGCACTCTGCGCGCGTTGCATTCGATGAAGCCGCACCCGATTATTTATCGTGATCTGAAACCCGAGAATATTATCGTAACGCCCGACGGCAAAGTGAAACTGATCGATTTTGGTATCGCCCGCTACTATAAACAGGAGTCGGTACGGGATACCGTTCTGGCAGGCACAAAAGGATATACGGCACCCGAGGTGATGGCGGGAATGCAAAGCGACGAGCGAAGCGATATATACAGCATCGGGCTGTTGTTTTATGAACTTCTCTCCGGCAAATCGCTGCAGAACCCGCCCTATCAGATTCGGCCGATAGCCGAAAATAACGAGTATATGCCCGACTATATCGACGAAATCATTGCCAAAGCAACAGACATCAACCAAACCAATCGTTACGCGACGATTGACGCGTTTGTATACGAACTCGAAAACATCAAAGAGATCAAAGCGGCAGAAGAAAGGAAAAAGAAAAAAAGAAAAGTATTTGCTGCAATATCAATCATCGTGGTTTTAGCCGTTGCTGCTATATTGATTGCGCCATTGCTTTTTGGCGAGAAGGTCGAAATGCTGCTGGAGCTGAATTTTGACGATGAGCAGGACATCAGTTATATTTCGGGGTATCAGGATACCGAAGGACGGTTTGAAGTCAGCGATGGTGTTTTGAATGTGGTGCATGATGGATGTAATTTGGAATACATGCCGGCAAACGGTATGCTTGTGCACTTCAGGTTGAAAACATCTAATCCGGGCGGAGCAATCGGGCTAAGCCAATACCGGATTAACCCTTCTCTTGAGTTTGAGTGTATATACTATAATGAGGAACAGAATGTTGATATGACAACATGGAATAAAAAACTATCCGGCATGCCGATTGTTAATACAGGGCAGTGGCTTGATTTTATCCTCTATACCAACGAAACAAACAGTGCGGTCTATGCCATCATTTGTGACAACGAGAGCAGAAACATCGCATATACGGCCTATCAAATCCCTGAGTTTTTTGACGAAAATACTTTTGAAGTAGTAATGATGGCGTTTTTTGACGATAACAGTAACTATATGATGATTGATTACATTAACATAGCGGAAGGTTCTCTCAGGCAGTATCTGAATGAAAATATAGCCGCCTATGCGCAGCACAGATCAAAAGTCGATGCGTTTCTATCGCAGGATGTAGCCGCTTTGCCGGAGATGGCGTTCGCCCCGCCTGATTCGTATTAGCGCTTAGTGAGCGCAAGGCTCACTCTATGCATATGCAATAATGATTGGTATTATTTACGTATAAACACAGTAAAGACCACTTTAAATAATTATATTTGAAAAAGTTTGTCGGCGAAGATATTTGTCGGAATGGTTAAAACACATGATGGGTCGGTAATTTATTGTAAAAGTAACAAAGATATCTAACCATCCCCAAAAAACATCATAAATAAAATCTGGCCGGGAATTTTTTAATCAATAAGGAGGAAATATGAAAAAAATATTGTTAATTGTGTTGTGTATTATGATGGTTGCAGCGTTTGCTGCATGCCAGGACACGGCGGTTATAAAGGCCGGGGAACCAACGTCAACGGAGTCGGAGCCAGAGGAAACACCAAGCCCAGAGCCAACAGAAGATCCGGCACTGGCAGCCGCCCGGGAGCAGGGAATATTTTTGCCGAACCTTGACGCCGAGTATATTTATGATTATGCAGAAATCGAGAGCTTTCTGAGTGAGCAAAACTATTGGGCATTGGCATATGAGGAAAAATCGGACGGCAGCACGGCTGATACAGAATATGAGAGCCTTTATTATTATGGAAAAGACGGTGAATTTAAGCTGTATACCGATTTTTACGGGACAATTGTATCCAGCGGGCAATGGGATACGTCACAGAACGGTATTGATGTCACAGAATTAAGCGGCCAAACCTCATCGGTAAAAGCAATCATTGCGGGGTGCGAAGATAACGATTATTTGTATATATATTATGAAAATGAAACGGCCAGTGTATATGTGCCTGCGAATGATGAGCAAATTCAAACACTGCTGACCGATCCGGCTGAAGTTGCGGAATTCAGATATTTCTTATGCTCCGCATCATGGGAGCTCAGAGGCGATTTTGATGCAAACGGTGATTATCAAGAGGCGGATGATGCTTATACCTATACATTCTTGTCGGACGGAACGGTCGTTCGCACATATGACGGCGATCACAACGTCGGTAAATACGACCTGAATGTGGGCCAGATAACGATTGCGTTTGAGGGTGAGCAGGCATATTCGGGTATGATTCAGCAGGACAGCAGTTCAGGTATTTCGTATATTTATCTGTATAATGAAGACTTAAGCGGGGCATGCAGAGTATACTGGGCAACCGAAACGATTGATGTTTCGAGTGTCGTTGATGTTTCGCAAAATGATGAAATACCCTCCTGGTCCATAAGAATAGGCGGAACAGATTATACAAGTGACGAGCTTGCGGCTCAGTGCGCTACTGTAAATGTCGAACTGGGTGAAACTTCATGTGTGGGGTATAATATTATGGCGCTCATAGGTTTTGCGAGCTCAGAAGAGCTTTCCAGTGTTGCGGTCGTTTTTAAGGACGGAACAACAAAAGAATTAGATATAACTTATGTGGTTATCCCCTGTTCGTATTTGATAATCGAGCAAGACGGAGAGCGTCTTGAAAAACCATTGTTCGGTTTTGCCGACATGCTGGATACGTTAGACGGCGACAAGCTGTACGATTCTCCGGTCATGGAGATTAAGATAAATAACTAAAAATCGAAGGGTATTCTGGATCGGGAAATAATAGAAAGGAACAATTTACAATGAGTAAAACTTCGAGAACATTACGTAATTTTCAGGCAATAGATAACATTGACGAAATTATTAAACAGTGGGAAAAGAAATCAGGATTTATTGAAGGAAATCCGCTTTTATCTAAAGTAATTGATATGAGTAAAGTATCGTATGGTTATCATGCATTATCTGTGAATTCAACTACTTTTTTGACAATAGCTATTGATGGGAAAGATGTGCATTTAGAGGCTTGGGTTTCAAATGATTTTATGGGAAGATTGTTTTCGTTATTTATTCTTCCAGCAGAAATGCCGTTAGATTCAAAATCAGCAGTCGGAATCGCTGGCCGAATGTTTACAAAAAAAAGCGTGAGTGAATTATTAGCAGGTTTGGGACAAGAACCTTTATAAAATATGAAACGCATTTGGGCACAAGACATCAAAATTCGGGAGTAGCGTGTTTTGTAAACCTATAAATGAGAGGATGGAATGTATGAAAAAGTGTTTGCTAGTCATGGTATGTATCGTATTCACTGTTGCGCTGGTGGCATGTGGGGAATCTACCGAAACAGAAGTTAAAGAAGCGACAAAACCGACACAGACGGCAGAGCCGACGCAAGAGCCCACACAAGAACCCACACCCGACCTAAACGCAGACCCGATGAATGTGGTTCGCACAGTTCTGAATGACCCGCAGGTTATATTCGGGGAAGATACGGCCGCTATGACAGAAAATTGCGGCGGATATTTTGGCAATGTCGCAATCAAGCAGCCGAGTGAAGACGGAAGCTATTATCAGTTTATATCAAACGATGACGGCGCGTATATGATAGGGAATCTCAATTTTTTGGATTTGGGAGAGTTCAGAGAAAATGCACAAGCCGTCCTGATAAAATTTCAACCTGAGAATGCTGACGAATTGTTTTTTACGATGTTTGGCAATGGAGAAATCATTTTGAATTTCCAAAATAACCAGCCTTATTTTAACCATGTACAGGATGGTTATAGCGCTCCATATTCCGATTATATGCCGACAAATCTGACACTGCAAAATGACAAATGGTACTGGGCGCTGATGGCTTTCGATTCGAACGGAAATTACCGTTCACTTGTTTGGGAAGATGGAAGAGCGGAGGAGAGAGCCTATTGCGCAGAGAACATGGGTGAGTGGCATAATGACTATAAAGACAGCAATTGGCATCTGACGATAGGATTTGGGGCCAACCAAACGCTCAATATAGAACAATACAACATTATGGATTTTGACGGTTTTATTGACGAGGAAACATCAAACGATAACCAGGAGGACGACCAAAACGACGCATCCATCCCAACGATAAGCGGGCTTGGACTTGACCAGGGCAATTACATCAATGAAGAAGACGGCGTGAGCATCAATATACAAAGCACGGCATGGGGCGGTGCAGAAAAAGATGTTATAAACTGCACAGTTACGCTTTACGATACCGAGTTTGGCGTGATTATATCATATCCGGAAAAGATATACGAAATTCACTTCGGCGATGAATTATGGTATCAATACGATCCGGTCAAATTTGAGATCATAGACCCGTGGTTTGATGTTGATGCAGAATTATCCGAAATGTTCGGAGATAATGCCGATGGCCTCAGCGACGAAATCGTGACGTTTATCGATAGTTATTGCATGGAGAAGTTTGGGTATAAACCGGAAGAGCTGATTATGATGATGTACGAATAATACGGCTTATTACGGGATAAAAACAAAAAAACGGCGAAACGGCATGCGGGCGCGTACGCGGGAGACCTTCAGGAGCAAGAAGGACCGCGTCTTGCCCGGCCGATACCCGAAAAGTATGCAAACGACCAGAATTTAATCGAGCGCGCACTGTATATCATCGCGCATCATCATACATACAGCAACATAGATGGCATTGACTATCAGATCATTATTGAGGCGGATTTTATTGTCAACGCCGAGGAAGGCGGTATATCAAAAAACGCATTTGAAACAATATATCACAGATATTTTAAAACGGCCGCCGGCAAAGATATCACGGATAACATGATACGCAAAGGATAAGCACTTTAATCGAAAAAGTCACCGTCATTTTCTTTTGTAATTTCGATCATAAACTTTGCTCCAAGGCAAAAACCATATATAAAATCCCTGGCCGCCGACATGGCGTTCAGTTCAGATTGTGCGTCGCAATATTTATGAAAACATTCCATATCACTGCCTTCAAGAACGCGATTGAGCTTTTCCTGACAGTTTACCAGCTCATTTAACTTTTTTGCATATGGGCTGTCTTTTGAAAATCCGACCTCGTTTGGTCTGATGTTTCCGTAATACAGGTCTTCCAATATGCTTGTCATAAAAATTCTCCTAAAAAACAATATTAACAACAAACATATTATACCATGTATATTATAATTTACCATGCTCAATATATTGAGTATATTATATAATAATTATTATGGCGGGGAGAGTGGGAGTGGACAGTAATCCAACTTATCTGCCCACGTCGTTGCTGCGTTTACGCCATCGCTGCCTGCCGACCCGCCTCGGGAAAACGTGCCACCGGCACGTTTTCTGATCCTCGTGTTCGAATCCCAAATCGTTTCGCCATGCGAAAGAGACACACCCAGCGAGTGCGCCTCTTTCGCATGGCGGAGAGAGTGGGATTCGAACCCACGGTTGCTTGCGCAACACCGGTTTTCAAGACCGGCACTTTCAACCAGGCTCAGACATCTCTCCAGAGCAGAAACAGTATAGCAAATAATATATGATGCCGTCAAGTGAAGATATATTGCTTCTTTTTCGTTGATAAACCGCGTATACTCCTGAATTATACGGATTCGCGAGAAAAGAAATTAACACGCGAGCTATTTCTATTTGACTCCGCATTATGTATAATTGATTATAATTCAATAATGCAAGGGGATAAACATGGAATATAAAAGATTTGATAACAAGATCATCGCAAGGGTAGACAAAGGCGAAGAGATATTGTGCGAGCTTGAAAGAATATGTGAGAAAGAAAACATCAAGCATGCAACGGTCAGCGCGATCGGCGCCGTATCTTTTGCTGAAATCGGTTGTTTTGATACGAACGAAAAGAAATACTATTCAACAAAGTATGCCGGCATCTATGAGATCACAAGCCTAGAAGGCACGGTCTCTGCGATGGACGGCAAAACATATATTCATATTCATGCGGCGATTGCGGGGATCGACAACCGGGTGATCGGCGGGCATCTGAGCCATGCGGTCGTCAGCGCGACCTGCGAGATGGTGATCGATATCATGAACGGAGAAGTTAGCCGGGCGTTTTCGCCCGAGATCGGGCTCAATCTTTTGATTTTTAAATGACACATGAAAATACCTGTGGCTTTTCAGAAACGCCGTCATAAAACAGATATAATATCGTCCAAAACCTCTATTGCCGATAACGGCAACGGAGGTTTTTTTATGTACTGAAAATCGTGATTCACAAGTCATTTCATCTCCTGAATAGATTTATCCATCTTAACAAAAACTACAAAATATAACGGGGTTTTCAGGAGCTTATATGAAAAAAGGTGACTATGACAATACCCAAAACACACATGGCAGGGACGCGTTGATATCCGGCAGCCTGACTTCGGATAACATTAAAAAACTTTTTTCTGAAAGCGGTGATATCATCTATCGCGGGTTTTTGATAAAAAACCGCGCCGACTTGAAAATGACGATCATCTATGTTGACGGCATGGTGAACACGAAAATCATCGATGACAACATCATTTGTCCGCTTTCGGCAAGCCATTGGTATGATCAATGCGCAACGCTCGCGCAGGCGTATGCGCTTTCTTTAAACGGAGCGCTTGACGTTTCTTCTCTCAAGTCGACAAAAAGTACCGAGGAAGCGGTTGGCGCGATACTTGCCGGCAAAACGATTTTGGTCTTTGACACGCTTAAAAGTGCGATTATTGTCGATACGATCGGTTTTGAAAAACGCAGCATCACGCCGGCGACAGAAGAAAGCACGTACCGAAGCAGCAAAGACAGCTTCGTTGAAACGCTGCGCGTCAACACGGCGACACTGCGCAAAAAGATTAAAAGCCATCATCTTGTTCTCGAAGAAACCGTCGTCGGCAAACAAAGCCATACGCGCCTTTGTATCGCGTATATGAAAAACATATGCAACGATACGTTTGTCGATATCATCAAAAAAAGGCTGGATGCCATCGATCAGGACAAAGCCTTGTCGATAAGTGACATCTATTCGAACGTTGTGAAGAAAAAATATACCCTGTTTCCGACAGCCGTCATCACAGAAAAGCCGGAGGCATGCTGTATGAGCCTGCTGGAAGGGAAAATTGCTATTATCATTGACGAGTTACCGTATTCTCTTGTTTTTCCTGCGGTATTCGGCGATTTTTTTCAATCGTCATGTGATTACGGGCACAATTATATTGTTGCTTCGTTTTTCAGAATCCTCAGGTATATCTGTTTTACGCTCGCGATTTTTTTGCCCGGCTTTTTTGTTTCCGTAACAGTGTTTCATCCCGAGATGATACCTTATAAGCTCGCGATGTCCATCGCTTCATCCCGCACCGGCACGCCTTTTAGCATGTATATCGAAGTGCTGCTCATGTCGCTGACATTTTTTATACTGATACAGGCCAGCCTGCAGATCAGCAGGACGATTGGCGGCGCGATTTCTATCGTCGGCGGTCTCGTGCTTGGCGAAGCCGCCATCACAGCAGGTATTGTTTCGCCCGCCGTCATTGTTGTGGTTGCGACGGCGTCCATCTGCTCGATGGCCATACCCAATAAAGAAATCAACTCGGTATTGTGGCTTTTTCAGTTGATTTGCTTGGTTTTCAGCTCGGTTTTTGGTTTGATCGGCATTATTATCACGTTGCTCATACTGTTTTTTTCTCTCGCAAAGTTAAATCCGCTAGGCGTACCGTATATTGCTCCGTACGGGCTGAAAGGCCCGCTTCAGCTCGAAGATTCATTCATACGATTCCCTCAAAACCTGATAAAAAAAAGGCCGTTTTACCTTGACCCCAAAAACAAACGGAGGAAACGCTGATATGATAAAGAAAGTTCTCGCACTGTTTTTGATATTATTCGCGATGCTCATCTTGCATGGATGCTTTTTCCCCGAAAAACACCCTATCGAAGACCTGCAAAATATTTTGATCGCGGGCATCGATAGAGACGGCGAAGATATCGTATTAACCATTGTTGTCGATACCATCAATCAGAGCAATTCGGGCGAAAATCAGATCGGCGCCGAATTATATGTGGCGACGGGTAAAACTGTTTTCGAGGCAAAAAGAAGCCTTCACGAATATACCGAAAAACGTATTGTCTGGTATCACTTAAAGTATATTATCATCGGCGAAGAGGCCGCAGAACAGGGCATTGACCCATATTTAAGCTTTTTCTGCGAGAATAACGAAAACAGATTTTCACATCGGCTGATCGTTGCGCAGGGAATCACCGCAAAAGATTTGGTTCAACAAATATGCTCGCAGGAAGGCGGGGTTTCGGAAAATATTGACTCTTTGTTCACTGAAACGGCAAGAACGGGAAAATCCAGCGAAATCACGCTTTTAGACTATGCCATCACCCGGGAGCGGCCATGGGAAAGCCTGTATATCCCCGTTATCACGCTGATAGATAATCCGGTAGCGCAGAAGAGTGACGACACACAAGGTCAGGACGGTGAAAGCTCACATGAACACAAGGTCCTTCTTCAGCTCGACGGGTATGCGCTGTTTGATGAGGATCTGCTGACGTGCTTTCTGGACGGAGACAGCACCAGAGGGATAAATTTTGTTATCAACGAACTTGACAGCACGGGTATCGTCGTACAGGATGACAAGGGCCAAAATGTATCGCTTGAAATCATTGAAAGCAAGGTAAGCATCAAACCGGATTTTGACGAACCATTGTCGGCAGCAATTGAAGTCGTTGTCAAATCGAATATGGTGGAATATACGGAGAACCAGGACGTGGGTGAGGAATATATTACATATCTTGAGCAGCGGCAGGATGCGTATATTCAAAATGAGATCGAACAGGCATTAACCGTTATACAACAAAAAAAACTTGATGTGATCGGAATGGGAGATGCTTTTTATCATGAAAACGTATTTAAATGGAACAATATTAAAGAGGATTGGCAGAATATTTTTGCGGATCTGAAGATTACGGTAAAAGTCACTTCGGATATAAAATGTACCTATAGTCTTCTTAATGCCGCAGGCGCGTAAGGTGGTGAAAAAATGCTGATAGTGCTTTGTATTTATTTAATCGTTTCCTTTTTTGAAGTACGTCATTTATTTAAAACAGCTAAAAAAAAAGAAGGGGCCATATATATTGCCGTTTTTACACTTGCAGTTTCTCTTGGCACGATATTAATACTATCGCCCAATTACAACAGCTTTGCCAACTTCGTTTTTAATATACTGGGTATAAAGAGTTAGGAGCCATTCAATGTTAAACGAAACAAAGAACAAAAAAATCACGCTTTTGCAGGCTATATTTCTCTTTTTAACCGCGATATATACATCCAATATTCGCTTTGTCACAAAGCTGTCCATCATGTATGCCCACCAGGCCGCATGGCTTGTTTCTCTTTGCAGCATGCTGGTGTTTGTTCCGCTTTTATATGTGCTTTACAAGATAATGAATAAGTTTAAAGGGCAATCTTTTTTTGATATCATGTGCCGCGTTTTTGGAAAAACGATTGGCCATACGGTATTCATTATTCAGATCATATGGCTGTTCATTCTGCTGACGCTGTATGTCACATACGCCGGCGAAAAACTTGTCTCTTCAACATATGTGGGAACGGACGTCAAGCTCATCTTTTTTCTGTTTCTTGTCATCGTTGGCGTCATGCTGCGATATGGCCTTCAGGTATTGTGCCGGATCAATACGATGATATTTATCATCACAGTGTCTCAGTTTATGCTGATATTGGGATTTTTGTTCACCGATTTCTCCGCCCAAAATATCACACCAATCAGTACGCTTGACATTGGACCCGTATTTTCAACCATCGTATTTCCGCTCACGACCTTTTCCTACTTTTCATTCATATTTATATTTAACGACCAGATTGAGCTGGGCAAAAAAAACAAAGGCAAATTTGCTTTTGTCGCCATATTTTTAACAATCGTCAATACGCTAAAAGCGCTTGCCGTTCTTGGCGTCTTCGGTTATGAGCTGGCTAAAAAGATGACGTATCCTTTCCTGCAGGCCGTCGAGAATATTACGGTGTTTAGCGGCTCATCCGTACTCGACTCACTCTTTATCTCATCATGGGGCCTTCAGGAGTTCATACTTGTCTGCTTCTTTGCATATTGCATCTGCCGAATGATCAAGCATGTTTTTAAGCTGACCAGTCAAACGCCGGTTCTGACCGCGATTCTTGGGTTTTGTTTCTTTTTCGCGGTTTGCTTTTGCGACAACATTTTTGAACTGGCGACCTTCTCGGAAAAGGTGGTAACGCCGGTCAACCTGATGCTCGCGATCGGCGTACCGTTTGTGCTTTTCATCACCGCAAAGATAAGAAAACTGCTGTAAACGCAAAGTTTTATGTTATAATATCCATAACCAATTTTCAATATGAGGACATCATGGAAAACATACTGCGTATCGAAAAAGCAGCCGACAGCACCGATATCATAACGATAGAGACGCTTGCGAGGCAAATATGGGAACAGCATTATACGCCGATCATCGGCGCCGATCAGGTCACGTATATGCTCGAGAACTTCCAGTCCCGAAGCGCGATCGAAAATGATATTGCCTCCGGTTATATCTATTATATCGCTTATGCCGCCGACATCCCGTGCGGCTATTGCTCAATAAAACACGATGATGACGGCCTTTTTTTAAGCAAATTATACGTCAGGCAGGCGCATCGCGGCAAAGGCATCGCACGGGCCATGCTTGAGCACATTGACGCTTACGCAAAACAACATGGTATGAATCGCATCCGGCTGACCTGCAACAAAAGGAACACAGGCTCGCTGAGCGCCTATCAAAAGCTTGGATTTGCGCAAATCGACGCATGTGTCACGGATATCGGCGGCGGATTCGTGATGAACGACTACGTACTGGAGAAGTTGCTGGACTGACCGCCTTTAAGACCGCTGCTTTCTCCGCCAGGAGGAATGTTATGGACGTTTCAAATATGCGGGCAGCCATGTTTAACCAAAAGGCCGAAAAAGACGCTGATAAAGTGATCGAAAGCCTTGGTATCAGCGCCGGCAATGTTATCGCGGACCTCGGGTCGGGCGGCGGATTCTTTACGTTTGAGTTTGCAAAAGTAACAGGAGCGGGCGGAAAAATCTATGCGGCGGATACCGACGACGGGCTCTTGGCGCATATCAAAAACCAGCAGTATAAAAAACAACTGGCGAATATCGAGACAATTAAGTCAGCCGATAATAACGCAAACCTTCCGCAAAACAGCTGCGATCTTGTTTTCCTGCGCAATGTTTTTCATCATATCGCCGACCCTGTTACATATTTTCGGGGACTCAAAAAAAACCTTAAAAAAGGCGGGCACATCGCGGTCATCGAGTGGAAACCCGGCGCGTCTCACCACGGTCACGGCGCCACAGAAGAGGAGATATTGGGCATTATGCTGTCTGCCGGCTATCAGCGCACACAATCGTTTGATTTTCTTGACAAGCAGTCATTTAACATCTTTCAGGCAAAGGAATGATTGATATTTCCCGGGGCAAGATAACACCCCGGCGATACTTCGCGTCGCCGCAGATCCGGTCACACCCCAAAAAAGCGCGCATGCATCTTTGCACACGCGCTGTCCGATATACACTCACCCGATTTTCAAATCATTCCATACGGCTGCCTTCGGGCTGTGATATGTTTTTGAGCGCCCACTCCGCGTTGTCCTGCAACTCGGGCTCCACCGAGAAATCGCCCAGCGCCACGATGCCGACAAGGCTGCCGCCATCAACGATGGGCAGCCTTCGTATCTGCCGCTCGCTCATGATCCGCGCGGCGTCATGCACATCCATCTCGGGGCTGCCAAAGGCAATATCCGCGCTCATGATATCGCCGACACTCTGGCTTGCTGTCTGGCCTGTTGCAACGGATCTCAGCGCAATATCCCTGTCCGTGACGATGCCGACCACGCGCCGCTGGTCGCATACCGGGATCGAGCCAACATCATACTGGCCCATCAGCTGCGCCGCCCGCTCGATGGTATCACCGGCGTCCAAACACGCCACATCCGTCGACATAATATCTTTTACCTTCATAAAAAATCACCTCCAGGTGTTATGTTACCCCAACCGAGATGTTTTATAATCATTTATGCAGACAAAATCAATAAGCCCATCGTCTGATATCGTTGATATTATTTCTGTTCCCTCATAATCTCAAAAGTGATCGGGTTTATGATGATAATTTCTATTCCTTTCTTCCTCGCCAAGTTAATGGCCATATGCGTTCCGCTATAGGGCTTTACCGTGTCCGCAACGCCAATTAAATAATCGCTCTTTTCTACCATATACCGGTTTCGCTCCCGGTAACAGACCGGCGTATACGTTTCATTGAGACAGGCCACCGTATCCGCGCTTCCTTCTATACAATCAAAATCATCTTTTTGCAGCGCGCTGAATCCGGCCTGCATATTCCTGTACGGCAGCACCAGATGAAGATTGGCCGTTGTCCCCAGTTCTTGTTTTATGCCGATCACCAGGAATGCCGCCAGCGTGTCGATACCCGTCTGGCCGCCCGTATAAAACTCCGATACGCCGACTCTTATGAGCTTGATGATCTGCTCCTTTAATACTTGTTCCAATTTCTCATGGTATACGCATTTTTCATCGTACGGCATTTTGCTGGCCCTTGGTCCTGTAAAACATGCTGATTTTATGGTCATAATATACCTCCAATATTTTTCTATACTTAGTAAATACTATATGCATACTAATATACGCTTATGCGGAGTATTTTGCAACACATATGTGAAGTATTATTCTCATATGAGGAGGTTTTGTATGGATATTTATAGGAAGATCGATAAACTGTGTAAAGATCGCGGGTGGACGATATACGAACTATGTAAAAGAGCAAATATACCTCAGACAACTCTTTCATCCAGCCGCAAAAGAAATAATGACCCATCCATCAGCACATTAGAAGCATTATGTGAGGGTTTCGGCATAACAATGTCGCAGTTTTTTTCAGAAAGCAATGTGCCACTGGACTTAACAGATAAGCAAAAGGAACTGCTTGAACAATGGGGTTATCTTTCGGATAAACAGAAGAAAGCCGTATATGAATTGATTAAAAATATGTAGTTTTTCGCATCATACTTTGGTGCCCATTTTTTCGGGGTGATGATTTTGGTTTATAAAAGGTTCCGTGATTTAAGAAAAGATAATGACTTGACACAAAATGATGTCGCAAGTTTATTAAATGTGGCTCAAAGAACATATTCACATTATGAATTAGGGACTGCCAATATTTCTGTTGAGTACCTGTCGATTCTCGCAGGTTATTACAAAACAAGTGTTGACTATTTAATGGGAAGAACAGACGTAAAAAAGCCATATCCGAAATCTTCGAGACATTTCGGAATTATACCATAATTACTGCTAATATATTATAAATGTATATATCTATATGCTCTCTCATAGCTCACTCATGTTGAGCAATTATGAGTTCTATTGAGTGATAGTATGGTCCAAGATAAAAGGTCAAGCATGAATGTTGAAAAAGAGAGAAGAAAACGATGCCATAATATAAATACATCAACAAAGTACTACAATTTATTAATAATTGTGTTATAATATGTAATATTTGTATATATTGGTTATTGACAATCCCTATTCAATAGGGTATAATCAGGAAGGTAAAAGTGACTCGAGAATTTGTTAGAATGCCAGTGTTCGAAAAAAAATGGCAAAATGCGGGGCTAACGGAAGATGAACTCGCTGAGTTAGAGTATACATTGTGTCAAGACCCGTTGTACGGGGCGACAATTATGGGAACGGGCGGATTAAGAAAGATAAGATGGGCGTTGCCAAATCGAGGTAAAAGAGGCGGAGTAAGAGTTCTATATGTTGATTTTGCTTTTTATAAGAAAATTTATTTAATATCAGCATATACTAAAGGTGAGAAGGATAACCTAAGTAAAGGTGAATGTAACAACATTAAGGCATTAATAAGCCAGCTTGAAAATGTATTAAGAGGAGGATGAGACTTTTGAGCGTATACAATGATATTGTTAAAGGTTTGAATGAGGCGATCGACTATGAAAAAGGAGAATTAACAGATGTTAAAGTTGACCGCATCCAAATCGCCCAACTGCCTCATTATGAAGGAGAAAAAGTCAAGATGATACGAATGAGGCAGAAAATGACGCAGCAAATTTTTTCTGGTGTTTTAGGCGTATCTCAAAAAACAGTAGAGGCATGGGAGGCCGGCAGAAACATCCCCAATGGCCCCGCTCAAAGGATGCTGGAGTTAATGGATAAGGATGATTCTATTCTTGAAAAGTATGCAATTTTAACAAGGCAATAATAGGCGCCCGTATTGGAGACTATTTTTTATTCATATATCAAGAAGCCCGCGACGCGTATTGCGCACGGGCTCCCCGATAAAATTGATAATATTCCGTCAACGATCATATACCTTGTAAAATAAACAGGGTTGTTTTATTATTATGTATAGTTAAGTTTTTTTAAGCGAGGCTGATATGCGTTTATTTATCGTGATATTATTTTGTATACTGCTCGCCCTTACGGGCGGCTGTATCCAGCATACCGACACGCCGGCGCCTTCAGAAAACCCAGGCGATATACCTGAGCAAACGCAGGCGGTGACTTTTGCCGCTACTGCCGAACCACAGCAGATAAACAATGGCCTTGAAATCGAGACATTGCTTGGCGGCATGACAACAGAGCAAAAGATCGGCCAGCTTATCATGATGAGTTATTCCCAAGAAACGGCAGACGAAAATGCAGCCGGACCTGTGTGTGACATCCAGCCGGGCGGTATCGTGCTGCGAGAAGAAAACTTTATCAACCCGCAGCAGACACGCCAGCTTGTCGACAGCCTCAACAGCTACAGCCAAACACCGCTG
>JAQTSP010000202.1 GCA_028711205.1 Eubacteriales bacterium
ATATTTATCTGCGGTTGTTTCCGGAAAAACTCAGCTTTCTTATATGCGATATGGGTCAATTAAACAAAGCATGGAATAAGGTTCCAGAATGCAAAAAGAAAGGCCGTCATACTGGCACCTCGGTCGGTACGGAGGAGCTTGCGCATCTTGAGATGGTGGGTACGATGGTGCGCCAGCTTTTGCAGGGCGCGAGTGTGGAAGAGATCGAGAAGGCGGGGCTTGCGCCCTATTATGCCGACCACGACAGAGGCGTGTTCCCGCAAAGCGCCGCCGGCATACCGTTTTCGGCCGCGGCACTGCAGTCAAAAGGTGATCCGAGGACCGACCTCTATGAGGACATGGCGGCGGAACAGAAAGCGCGCTCAACATACGAGTATCTCATAAACCTCGCGGATGACCCGGATGTGGTTGAGCCGCTGCGGTTTTTGAGAGAAAGGGAAGTCGTGCACTTTCAGCGCTTCGGCGAGTCGCTGCGCCATGTACAAGAATACCTCGGCAACAAAAAGCGATACAGCGCGATACCGAAAAAATAGCGGAACAGGCGCATATGGCATTAAAAAACAGGTCTTATATATCGGCCTGTTTTTTATACTTATGGCTAAATATAATACTTAAATCAGGACAGGGATAATAATATTATTTGTTATAAAGAACTGAAATAAACGGTATTATTTACCATTATTCTTCTCTCTGATAAATTTACGCGCGTTTTTGATACCGCCAAATTCAGAAAACATCGCGTCGATCTTCTCCGACTCGATCTGGCGGGAGTTAAGTCCTTCATATTTTGCCTCTTTTTTCAGCTTATGATAACTTTTAAGCCGGTCCTTGTTAAGCGTGCCGTCTTCGATCGCAGCAAGCACCACACAGCCGGGCTCGTTTTTATGCGCGCAGTCTGAAAAACGGCATTCCTTTGCCAGCTCATCAATTTCTGAAAATGCGCGGGAAAGGTTCGCATTTTCAATACCGATCTCGCGCATGCCCGGCGTGTCGATCAGCGCGCCGCCGCTTTCAAGCACGATCAGGTCACGCCGTGTCGTCGCATGACGGCCCTTGTCATCGCTTCGCGTCTCTTTTGTCGTTTGCCGCTCTTCTCCGATGAGGCGGTTGATGAGCGTCGATTTCCCGACGCCGGAAGAACCGATAAATGCGTACGTTTCACCGCTTTTTATACGCTGCCTCAAGGATGCGGCGCCGTCTTCACAGAGACCGGATGTCAAAAGCACATCCAGGCCGATCGCGACGGTCGCCACCTCGGCAAGCTTTACCGCGATATCGGGGCAAAGATCGGACTTGGTCAGCACGACGACGGGCGTTGCGCCGCTGTCCCAGGCGATCGAGAGATACCGCTCAAGCCGCCTCAGGTTATAATCCGCACCAAGCGCCATGCAGATAAATACGGTATCGATGTTGGCGGCGACGACCTGCCGATCGGCTGATGTCCCGGCCGCTTTTCTGATAAACGCGCTTTTTCTTGGCAGTACGTGGTGTATGATGGCATGACCGGTGCTGTCGTCTGCTCTGTCAAGCATAACAAAATCGCCAACGGCCGGAAAATTGGCCGATGAAGTCGCCCCGTGACGCAGTTTCCCCGATATTTCCGAGAAAATATCGCCAACCCCGGTCGCCGTTTTGTAAAGATCCCTGGATTGAGATATGACGCGGCCTACAAAAAGACACGGGTAATTTGCGGATTCGCGCATGAAACGGCCGTTAAACCCAGGTATGATTATATCAGTCTTTTTATACAAGTGATTTTGCCTCTCATATTATATTATACAATGATATTTTACGTCTAAAATAAAAAAAATCAAGCCATATTTCGCAAAATACCATGCAGCAGCTATTTGTTTATTATGGAAAAATGAGGTATAATAAATACATCATATATAATGATGAAAAAAGCGCGCAGGCGCAGTTACAGGCAGGTAGGTTCAATGAAAAAATCAGTTTTATTCATAGTTGTTGCCATATTGATAATATGTGTATCCGCGTGCGGCGCGCCGCAGACGGATAAGCTGACGGTGGCTGTCGGCATCGTGCCGGAAGCGGCTTTCGTTGAGAAAGTGGCGGGTGACCTTGTGGATGTTGTGACGCTGATACCGGCGGGCAACAGCCCGGCCAACTATGCGCCGTCCGCCGCAGAGATGCAGGCGTTGTCCGACGCCGCGGTCTATTTCACGCTGCAGATGCCGACGGAAGAGGCAAACATACTGCCAAACGTCGGCGATTTCAACGACGATATCATCATCGTCAATCTGCGCGATGCCGTCGCCGGGGCGTATGTGCTGCTGGAGAGCGAACATTCGCATGACGGTGAAAGCGGGGATAGCGACGATGGGGAATCGGTCGATCCGCACGTATGGCTTTCGCCAAAACGCGCCATCGTGATGGTGCAGACGATAGCCGACACGCTCTCCGCGATCGACGCGGAAAACAGCGGTGACTATCAGCAAAACGCGGCCCGTTACATCGCCGACCTCACGGCGCTCGACAGCGAGATTCAGGAGGCGGTATCGTCGCTTGACAACAAGTCTTTTCTGATCTGCCACGCGGCGTATGGATATTTCGCGGACGACTACGGCCTGAATATGGTCTCGATAGAGACTGAAGGCAAGCAGGCGACGGCCGCCGAGATACAGCAGGTCATCGATTTTGCGCGCGGGAACGGCATCACAACGGTGTTTTATCAGGAAGAGTTCGACGACAGCCAGGCGCAGACGATCGCCGAGGAGATCAGCGGCAGCGTCGTCAAAGTTGCGCCGCTGGCATACGATTATATACAGGGGCTAAAAGAATTTGTAAACGCGCTGGGAGGGGAATGAATGCGGGACGCGATCATCTTTGAACATGTCAGATTTTGCTACGGAGACGTCTGCGCGGTCGGCAATGTCGATTTTTGCGTTAAAGAAAAGACGCTGACGGCGCTTGTCGGACCGAACGGCGGCGGTAAAAGCACGCTGCTCAAGCTGCTTGCGGGCGTGCTCAGGCCGGAGGAAGGCCGCGTCAAAAAATGCGGCGATGTCGCGTATGTGCCTCAGAGCGTGTTCTTTGACACATCGTTTCCGATTACCGTCAGGGAACTGGTAATGATGGGCACGCTGCGGCAGGATATCCGGCCGTTTTGCCGTTACGGCAGCGCCGGAAAGAAGGCGGCTGGTGACGCGATCGCGCGTGCGGGCCTCACGGGATATGAGCACAGGGGCGTGGGCCAGCTTTCGGGCGGCCAGCTTGGGCGTGCGGTTATCGCGCGGGCGCTGGCGTCGGACGCGGATATCATTGCGCTCGACGAGCCGGACGCAAGCCTCGATATCGACGCGGCGCTTAAGCTTTACGCGCTGCTCGAAACGCTGAAGAAAGACAGGACGATCGTTGTGGCCAGCCATAGGATCGACGCGATACTCTCCTTGGCGGACAGCGCCGTATACGTCAATAAAGATGTCAAAGCGTACGCGTCGCCCGGGCGGCTGAAGGACGAGCTGAGAGGCGGTGTGTGTCTGTGATCGACGCGGTAATCCGCTACGCCTTTATGCGCAACGCGCTGCTGGCCGCGCTGATGGCGAGCGTCGCGGGCGGCATCATTGGCACCGTCGCGATAGAGAAAAAACTGATCAGCATGTCGGGCGGCATCGCGCACGCGTCATTCGGCGGCATCGGCCTTGGCTATCTGCTGGGGTTCGAGCCGATATGGGGCGGGCTTGTTTTCGCTGTCGGTGCCTCCGCGCTTATCTCGAAGATGCCAAAATACGCAAAGATGAACGCGGATACGATGACGGGCATACTCTGGTCTTTCGGTATGGCGCTGGGCATTTTGTTCATTTCGATGGCGCCTGGTTTTATGCCGGACATGACGAGCTATCTTTTCGGCGATATACTCTCGGTATCAACGGGCGAGATCATCTATATGGCGGTGTTTACGGTTATCGTGTCCGTCGTGTTCGCGGCACTTTATAACCATATCATACTGTATCTGTTTGATGAGGAGTACGCGGCGGCGCGCGGCGTCAATGTCAGGCTCCTCAAATGGATCGTATTCATCATCATTCCCGTCGGCATTATCGTGCTGCTCAAGATCGTCGGCATCATACTGACCATCGCGCTGATGACGATACCCGTTTCGATCGCAAAGATGTTTTGCAAATCGATCAGCAGGGTGATATTGTTTTCAGTACTCATAAGCTTTGTGTTTTT
>JAQTSP010000203.1 GCA_028711205.1 Eubacteriales bacterium
GATACAGCGCGATCACAGCGATAACGAAGCCAACGGCTACGTTCTCTAAAGACAGCCGTTCGGTCAGCGCGACGTATATCGCGGTCAGTATACATGTGATGATAAACAAACTGATGAAAGCCGGCAACCTTCTTTTCCTCAAGCGATACTCCTTTTTCGTTTATGATATATCTTCGGATTGGAAAAAATATTATACATATTATATTCTACCGAAGCTTATAAATTCCTTTTAACATGCCCCGAAAAAACGTCTGCGTGTTTTTCCTCCGTGACAAATGACATAATTTCAAATAAAATGCTTTTTTGTGTTGCATTTAGCCCTGTTGTCGATTTAAAATGTATGAAGGGAATAATTGGCGGCAGTGATATTAAAGCAAGCAGTGCGGCATATGCAAATCTTCCGCAAACGTGAATCGACGGGTACATGGCCATTGAGAGGAGCAAACACACGTGAATAAAACACCGTTATATGAAAATCATCTTAAATCAGGGGGTAAAATAGTCGATTTTGAAGGATGGGCGCTGCCTGTGCAGTACACGGGCATTATCGAAGAGCACGAGCGAACAAGAAATGCGGCCGGGCTTTTTGATGTTTCCCACATGGGCGAAATCAGGGTTACGGGCAGGGACTCAGAACCGTTTATTCAGCGTATCAGCACAAACGATATTTCAGGAGCCAGGGACGGTCAGGTGGTTTATTCTCATATGTGTTATCCGGACGGGGGTGTCGTCGATGACCTGCTCGTCTACAAATACAGCGATAAGGATTATCTGCTTGTCGTCAACGCCTCCAACACAGACAAGGATTTTGAATGGCTTGAGCAAAACCTCATAGGGCAGGCCGAGGTCAAAAATGTATCAGGAAGCTATGCCCAGCTGGCGCTGCAGGGGCCAAAAGCCGAGGCGATACTTCAGAAGCTGTGCGAATATCCGTTGAGCGAAATCAGATTTTTCCATTTTAAACCGGACATGATGATCAGCGGTATATCCGCAATCGTATCCAGAACCGGTTACACGGGCGAAGACGGGTTTGAGATATATATTAATACTGAATATGCGCCTTCGCTGTGGGAGAAAATACTGTCCGCCGGCAGAGACGATGGGCTTGTGCCTGTCGGGCTGGGTGCGAGGGATACTTTAAGGTTTGAAGCCGCGCTGCCGCTCTATGGGCACGAGATATCGGAGGACATCTCTCCGTTTGAGGCGGGACTTGGCCGGTTTGTAAAATGCGACAAGGGTGTATTTATCGGCAAAGAAGCACTTGAAATGCAAAATGAAACCGGCTTGAAGAGGCTGCTGACGGGTTTTGAAATGACCGGCCCGGGCATTCCAAGAAGCGGCTGTGAAGTTTTTTCTCTGGGAAAAAGCGTCGGGTTTGTCACGACAGGCGGTTATTCGCCGACCTTGAAAAAGAGTATAGGACTTGCGATCGTTGATATCGCATATTCGGCGGAGG
Organism: Eubacteriales bacterium; assembly: GCA_028711205.1. GTDB lineage: Bacteria > Bacillota > Clostridia > Christensenellales > SZUA-584 > JAQTSP01. The sequence goes on from JAQTSP010000203.1 coordinate 1,457, forward strand.
GAACGGAATTTGATATCAATATCCGGAACAGGCAGGTGAAGGCAAAGGCCGTGAAGCTGCCTTTCTATACGAAAAAGTACAAGAAATAGCTTGAGCGCTTTGGACACGGACATACCCTGTTATATTATAAAACCAGTCAAAAACCCTGCGGGATCAGCATAACAAATACAGAAGGGAGAAGCATGGTGCGTTGCGCTTTAAGTACGCGCTATGCAGAAAAAGAGATGGAGATAGTAGACGGCCTTAAGTATTCTAAAGAGCATGAATGGGTCAAGACGGACGGCGCAAAGGCGTATGTCGGTATCACCGACTATGCGCAGCATAGCCTGGGCGATATCGTATTTGTCGAGCTGCCAGAGGCAGGGGCAGAACTTGGCGCGGGCGATGTGATCGGCGCTGTCGATTCGGTCAAGGCGGCATCGGAGATCTATACGCCCGTATCAGGCAAGGTGATCAAGGTCAACGAAGCGCTGTCGGACAGCCCCGAGCTGCTGAATGGCCAGCCGTATGAGAGCTGGATCGCCGTTTTACAGCTTAAAGACGATGCTGAGCTTGATTCTTTGATGGACGCGGAAGAATATGAGACGTTTTGCGGAGAACAGTAATGACAAGATATATCCCAAACACGGCCGAACAGCAGCAGAAGATGATGGAGGATATTGGGATTGCCGGTATAGAAGATTTATTCAATTCGGTACCCGAATCCGTGCGGTTAAAACAGCCGCTTGACCTTCCAAAAGCGATGTCTGAAATGGAAGTGACGGCCCATTTGCGGCGGATGGCAGGCGGAAACAAGAATACGGACGATTATACCTGCTTTCTCGGTGCCGGGGCATACGATCATTATATTCCCGCCATCATCGATCATTTGCTGTTGAGGCAGGAGTTTTATACGGCTTACACGCCGTATCAGCCGGAAATCAGCCAGGGAACGCTGCAGGCGATCTTCGAGTTTCAGTCGATGATCTGTATGCTGACGGGCATGGATGTGGCCAACGCGTCGATGTATGACGGCGCGACGGCGCTGGCGGAAGCCGCGATGATGGCATGCCGCGCCACGGCAAGAAACGGGGTGCTGGTTGCGCGGAGCGTTCATCCCGAATACCGCGAAGTCCTTAAAACGTATGGGCGTTTTAACGGTTTCAATGTCACCGAATACGGATATGCGGGCGGCGTCATCGACTTGGCGGATCTTGAAAGCAGGATATCGGAGGACACAGCCGCCGTGATCATTCAGTCACCGAACTTTTTCGGTATCTTGGAAGACATCGGCAAAGCGGCGGAGCTTGCGCATCAAAACAAGTCTCTGCTCATCGCAGGCTGTGACCCGATTTCTCTTGCCATCGTCAAAAAACCGGGTATGATGGGCGCAGATATCGTCGTCGGCGAAGGGCAGCCTTTGGGCATGCCTCTTAGTTTCGGCGGCCCGTACCTCGGGTTTTTCGCGGCGAAAGAGCCGCTCTTGAGAAAAATGCCTGGGCGTATCGTCGGCGAAACAAAAGACAAGCAGGGGCGGAGAGGTTTCGTGCTGACGATACAGACAAGGGAGCAGCATATCAGAAGGGAAAAGGCCACGTCGAACATTTGCTCCAACCAGGCGCTTTGCGCACTGGCGGCAACGATCTATCTGACAGCCATGGGCAGGCAGGGGCTGCGGCAGGCCGCGGAGCTGTGTGCCCAAAAATCGCGGTATGCGTATGACAGGCTGATCGAAACAGGGGCATTCACACCCGCTTTCGGCGCGCCGTTCTTTAAAGAATTTGTGCTGAAATATCGGGGGAATGTTGCGGAGTTGAACAGTAATCTGCTCGGGCATCGCATACTTGGCGGCGCCGACCTTGGTCGGTATTACCCCGAGCTTGAGGGCGCGTGGCTGGTCGCGGTGACGGAAAAGCGGACAAAGGAAGAGATAGACCGGCTGGCCGAAAAGGCGGTGGCATTATGAGCGAAAAAGCGTTGATATTTGAAATGAGCAGGCCCGGCAGGATGGCGTTTTCGCTGTCTGACTGTGATGTGCCCGAAATGGCTTTGGATGAATTGATACCCGCGCATCTTTTGAGCGAACCGCCGCCGCTGCCCGAAGTGAGCGAAGTTGACGCGGTGCGCCATTTTACACAGCTGTCGATGAGAAATTATGGCGTGGACTCGGGGTTTTACCCGCTGGGTTCGTGCACGATGAAATATAACCCCAAGGTCAACGAAGACATGGCGCGGCTGGGCGGTTTTGCGAACGCACACCCGCTGCAGCCGCCGGAGACGGTACAGGGCTGCCTCAAGCTGCTTTACGAGACGGACAGGATGCTGGGCGAGATCACCGGCATGGCGCGCGTATCGCTTCAGCCGGCGGCCGGTGCGCACGGTGAATTGTGCGGCCTGATGATCATCAGGGCATATCACGAGAACAACGGGGACTTCCAGCGCAAAAAAATCATCGTGCCCGATTCCGCCCACGGGACGAACCCCGCATCGGCGGCGGTCGCGGGGTTTCAGGTTGTCGAAGTCAAGTCGGATGCGCGCGGTATGGTGGACATTGAAGCGCTGTCAGCGTTGATGAGCGGCGAGATCGCCGGGCTGATGCTGACGAACCCGAATACGCTGGGGCTTTTTGACGAGAATATCAAGGGCATAGCGGACATCGTGCACGGCGCGGGCGGGCTGCTCTATTATGACGGCGCCAACGCCAACGCGATACTGGGCATATCACGGCCGGG
>JAQTSP010000204.1 GCA_028711205.1 Eubacteriales bacterium
TGCGGCGTTGAGAAAGGCGTGGACGATTATGTGTGCGTAAAATGCAGGGCGCAGCTTGAAGAACAAAAGGCGGGAAAAACGAGCGCATACGGATATTCTGCGTATGCGCTGTACCGGTATGACGGCGCCGTCAAGAAAATCGTCAAAGGATACAAATACGGCGGCAAGAAGTGGCTCTCCCGTTTTATGGCCGCGGGGCTTTCACGGGCGGCCGCGTGTAAGTTTGACGGCATCAGCTGCATATGCCATGTGCCGCTGCACAAAAAGCGCCGAAAGATCCGCGGTTTTGACCAGGCGGAAGAACTGGCGCGGCGTGTGGCCCGGGCGGCGGGACTGCCGTATGTGTGCGCCCTCAAGCGCGTCAAAAACACGAAGACGCAGACGAGGCTGAGCGAAAAAGAGCGCAGAGAAAACATCAAAGGCGCGTTTGAGAAGGCGGCGGATGTCTTTGGCAACGTGCTTCTGATCGACGACGTGCTGACGACGGGCGCCACGGCGGCGGAATGCGCCGGCGTACTGAAAGAAGCGGGCGCGAAAAACGTGTATGTGCTGACGTTTGCAAAGTCGGCGTATGAGATAAGCCGATGACCGCGGACAGGTTGAACTTGAAATGACATGTCCCCGTGTATTATAATCGATAAAACGAGCCCAGTATGGAAATACGGAAGGACGCATTGAATATGGAATTTGCAAAAAGACTGGATAACGTCACAGGGAGCGCGATCAGGGAGATATTTGCTCTGTTGGCGCAGCCGGGCATGATATCGTTTGCGGGCGGCAACCCGTCGCCGGACAGCTTTCCCTCCGAGGATGTGGCGAAAATCGCCGAAACGATCATACGCCAGCATGGCAGCACCGTGCTGCAGTACGGCGGCACGCCGGGTATCGGCAAGCTGAAAGAGACCGTTCTGGAGATGGTCAAAAAGCGCGGTATTGATGCCGCGCCCGACGAGGTGATCATCACGTCGGGATCGACGCAGGGCATCGGGCTGGCGGCAAAAACACTTGTCAACCCGGGCGATGTGATTTTGACCGAATCGCCCACGTTTATCGGCGCGCTGCAGAATTTTTTGACATACCAGGCGGATGTCAAAGGCGTCGCGATGGATGACGAGGGCATGATCATCGAGGATCTCGAAGAAAAGATTATAAAATACAATCCTAAATTTGTTTATACGATCCCGACGTTCCAGAATCCGACGGGAAGGACGATGCTGCTTAAAAGAAGAAAGCGCATGATCGACGTGTGCGAAAGATGCGGTGTGCTGATACTCGAGGACGATCCATACTGCGATCTTCGGTATTCGGGCGATCCCGTACCGACGATCAAAAGCCTGGACACGACAAACACCGTCATCTATCTCTTAAGCTTTTCGAAGATCATATCGCCCGGGCTCAGAGTGGGCGCGGCGGTCGCGGACAAGCGCGTGATCGATAAATACAATATCGCCAAACAGGGCGAAGACCTGCACACGGCCAATCTGTCGCAGGAGATCGTCGACGCGTATGTGCATTCCGGAAAGCTCGAGGGACATATAAAAACCCTTTGCGACAGCTACCGTAAGCAGCGCGACGCGATGCAAAAGAAACTGGAGGCGTTCCCGCAGGGTATCACATACACAAAGCCGGACGGCGGGCTGTTCATCTGGGCCTGCCTGCCCAAGGGCATGGATGCGGTAAAGCTTTTCAAGCAGTGTACGGACCAGGGCGTTGCTTTTGTGCCGGGCACCCACTTTTTCCCGGAGGGCGGGAATATGAATACGATGCGGCTGAATTTCTCGATGCCTTCAATAGAGCAGATCGACAAGGGTATGGATATTTTAAAAAGCGTGATAGAAAAAAATATATAGACTTAAGGATAATGCATAAATATGAAAAAATCATCACAACCCAGACTGCTTTTGGTTATCGTGGCGCTTTTCTGGTTCGGCCAGTATGTCTACTTCCCTTACCAGACGCCGTATCTATTGGCATTCGGAGTGACATCAAGCGTGCTCGGCATTGTTATCGGCGCATACGGATTTACTCAGTTGATTGTCCGTATGCCGGTGGGTATCATAGCCGATAAAAAACCGAGACAAAAGTTTTTTATTTTAATTGGTATCTTGGCGGTGGGGCTTGCTTCGCTGATCCGCATTTTTCTGCCGAGTGAGATTGGTTTTTTGACAGCCAATCTGCTTTCGGGCGTTGCTTCTTCCATGTGGATATCCTTTATGGTTCTATATTCAAATTATTTTGATAAAAAATCTCAGCAAAAGGCAATGGGAAATGTCGTTGCGTCACTCAATATGGGTGTATTGTTCGGCTTTTTATCGGCTTCGCTGCTGTACGATACGATGGGGATGCAGATTTTGTGCATCATGAGCGCCGCATCGGCTGCCATTGCGATCGTCTTGGCACTGTTTATCAGCGAACCGAAGGTGTCGTTTGAGAGGCTGCCGGTAAAAAAGCTGGTCACGGTCTATGCAGACAGACGGCTCATACTGTTTTCTCTGCTGGCGTTGATATTTATGGGGATTACCTCCGCCACGACACTGACGTTTACAATCCAATTGGCCAAGAATTTAGGCGCCAACGGTTTGGAGGTTGGTTTATCTTCGATAGCCTATATTACGATGTCTTTTTTAAGCTCCCTGTTTATCAGCACAAAATTTGCGGTAAAATACGGATCAAAGATATGGATACCCGCAATGATGTTATTACTGGCAATCTATTGTGCCGCCGCTCCGAACTGTCCGTCAATCGGCTTTATCTATGCGGTACAGGCGCTTGCAGGCATATCAAACGGCATACTGTTTTCATGCTATCCGGCTGAAGCCATGCAGAATGTGCCGCCCGAGAAGAAGTCGACAGCCATGGGTTTTTTTCAGGCGGTTTATGCCATCGGCATAACCTTAATGCCCATAATGGCGGGTGTTGTGGCCGATGTTTCCGACATAAACGCCGCGTTTTATATGATGGCCATTGTGATGCTGGCGGGTTTTGCCTGTACGCTGTTTTATTATTATGTGTGGCAAAAAAAACGATTAGCGGGTTGACAACCATAAGGCGAGATCATATCCGGTGCTTGTGGCGGTACAGACACTATCGAGCCGCTTTGCCCTGAGCACTGGTCAGCTGCCCGCACGCAGCAACGTGATCGTATCCGCCAGTCAACTTAAAATATATGATTCCGTGGAATATTGCGTTACTCTTCCATGCCCATCACGCTTTTACATCTTTTTGCGTTTTGAATATTGACCGTTTGTCCGGGTTCCACATGTATCAGCACTTCGTAAACGTCGTCCACCATTTCGATCACGTTTTGCCGCACCTTGTCGGCGATGTCATGCCCTGCTTCGACGGTGATGTTTGAGCTGACTTCGATCTCCATATCGACATAAAGGCTCGGCCCCACATACCGGCCTTTTATCTGGACAACGGAGATGATACCCTCTGTGCCGGAGGCGATTTTTCGGATGTCTTTTAGTTTTTCATCGTCCGGCGACGCATCCATCAGTCCTTTCGCAGCATGCTTTAAGATGTCATAGGCGACCTTGAAAATCAGGCAGGCGACGAACGCGCCGGCGATCGGGTCGAGGTATTCGAGAAAATGGATGCCGGTCCAGCTGCCTATCATGCTCCCCAAAATGCCGATAAACGTGCCGATCGAAGAAAACGCGTCCGAGCGGTGGTGCCAGGCATCTGCCATGATGGCTTCGCTGTTGATCTTTTTTCCGGCGGCATAGGTGACTCTGTACATCGCTTCCTTCACGGCGATGGACAGTACGGCGGCAGAGAGCGCAAGGAATGTCGGCGTTGTAAAGGAATGCGCGATGATGGATTCCGTGATCCCCTTGATGATCATGACGGCCGCAAACACCAGCGCAACGCCAATTATTGCCGCGGCGATCGGCTCGACCTTGCCGTGCCCGTACGGGTGTTCTTTGTCGCGCGGTTTCTTCGCGATTTTGATTCCGACGAGAACGACCACTGATGTCACGATATCCGAGGCGGAATGCAGCGCATCTGAAATCATCGCCTGGCTTCTTCCGAATATGCCGGCAAAGAACTTCAATGCGCTGAGCGTGAGGTTGCCGAAGATGCAGGCGACGGTTATTTTTTTCCCATGATTATACCCGGCCTCTGTTTTCTCGTACTGGTTC
>JAQTSP010000205.1 GCA_028711205.1 Eubacteriales bacterium
AGCCGTCTGCTGAAAGAATGCATGGAAAACGCCTATACGCTCGACGTGCCTTTGGTAGCGCATGTGGCTGTAGGCGATAACTGGCTGGACGCAAAGTGAGCAGTATCATCATCGGCATCATAGGCGGCATCGGTTCCGGAAAATCCGCTGTGAGCAATTATTTAATAAAACGGAAAGAACATGTCATATGTGCCGATAAGGCCGCGAGGCAGGTTGTACGGCAAGGAGAGGAAGGCAGCATCGCAATAAGGCGTGCGTTTGGCGATGCGTTCTTTTATGATGACGGCGCGCTCAACAGAAAGAAACTCGCGGAGCATGTTTTCGGCGACAAAGATATGTTAAAGATGTTGAACGGTATACTTCATCCGCTGATCATCGAATACATATGGGGTGAAACGGAACGTTTGGACGGGCGGGCTTTTGTTGACGCGCCGCTGTTGATACAAACGGGTATGCACAAAAAAGTGGATTATGTATGGCTTGTGACTGCCGATATGCAAAAAAGAATAGGGCGCGTTATGAAAAGAGACGGCCTCAGTCATATCGAGGTCAAGCGGCGCATAGACAATCAAATGAGCGACCGGGAAATGACGGCATATGCCGATGAGATCATCGATAACAGCAACGGCATCGGCGAACTGCATCAGAAGATTGACGGTCTGCTGAATACGAAAAAGTATTTGAGGTAAATATATGGCAAAGAGAATAAATGCCGACACGCCGAAAAAAAGAAAGATATGGACGATACTATGTCTTATCATTGTGTGTGCGATAGCGGTCGCGCTGCGCGCAGATATTGTCTACAGGATATATCCTCTGGAATTTGAGGATGAGATCGCTTTCTACGGAGAAAAATATGCGATAGACGAATATTTGATATGCGCGGTGATATATACGGAAAGCCATTTTGACGAACAGGCAGAATCCGGCAAAGGCGCGATCGGGCTGATGCAGGTCATGCCGGATACCGGCGAATGGGCGGCGGGAATCATCGGTATTAACGATTATTCGGAGGATATGCTGAAAGACCCGGAAACGAATATCAATATCGGCTGCTGGTACTTAGGTTATCTGACAGAGATGTTTGACGGCGATGCCGACATGGTCCTGGCTGCGTACAACGCGGGGCCTTCCAATGTGCAGCAGTGGACAGACAGTAACGGAACGCTTACTATAGAATTTGAAGAGACGCAAACATATTTGGAGAGAGTTCAGAGGTATTATGAAATCTACAAAGGGTTATACGATATATTTTAAAAGAATTTTTTACGCGCTGATGTCACTTGGCGTACTTGTGCTTTGTGCATGCGGCGTTTCGGAAACAAGCGCGGAATCTGACATGACGATTGCGCAGTTTACGCTGCCGCCGGTAGAAGAGGAAACTGTGCCCGTACAGGGCGGCACGCTTTCATTTCCCATACCAGAAAATCCGGCAACGCTCAACCCGTTGAAAGTTAAGAATGTCGAGTTATACAATCTCTTCACGCTGATATACGAACAGCCGGTCAGGATCGGCGTCGACGGGACGGCAGAGCCCGAGCTTGCCGAGACCTGGGATGTCGATGGTACGGGCACTGTGTGGACGTTTAATCTGAGAGAAGGTGTAAGCTGGCAGATGGGGAACGGCGAATTCACTTCGGCGGATATTATCTATACGATCGATCTGATAAAAAACTATTTGACCGACGATTCGATATACGCAAAATACAACAGCATGATCGCCGATTACAAGGCGGACGATGACTACACGGTCACGATCACGCTGTCTGAGCCAGGCAATGCCGCGATATATTTTATGACATTTCCTGTGGTATGCAAGGCATATTGCGAAAGCGGGGACATCGATACGTCGACGCCCGCCGGTACAGGGCCGTATAACGTTGTCGCGTACGACGAGTACGAAGAGATGACGCTGCACGCAAACGAAACATGGTGGAAACAGGCGCCGTATATCCAGGATCTGACCGCGATATGTTATCCGGATCATGATATCGAGCTTGGTGCGTTTGAGCAAAACCTCCTTGATTTCATCACAACGTCGGCTCTGACGGTCGAGACATATGAAAAATACAACGAAAAAGAATCGATCGACTATCTGACGCAGTATTATGACTGCCTTGTACCTAACGCCGCGGGGGATATATTCAGCGACGTCAATATCAGGCGGGCGTTAGCGTATGCGCTTGATAAACGTGATATCATATCAACGGGGCTGCTGGGACATGCGGTCGCAACCGACTATCCCGTCGCACCTGATTCATATCTATCCGGAGAAGCATCGAACATCTATGAATACAACCCTCAAAAAGCGCTGGCGCTGCTTGAAGAATCCGGGTGGGAAGACAGGGACGACGACGGCATGCTTGAGGCTATTAACGGTTCGGATATCTATGAATTTACGATCGAGCTTTTGGTACTGCTTGACGAGGACGACACATACAAGCTTGACGTGGCCGAAAATATCGCCGCGCAGCTCTTGGAATGCGGTATTAATGTCGTTATTGACGAGCAGGAATCGGAAAGCTATGGCAACAAGCTCCAAAACGGTAATTTTGATATCGCGCTTTGCTCGTTTTATCTTGATCATGACCAAAACCCTGACATCACGTTTATGGTCGGAACGGGCGGGAGCGTAAATTACGGCGGTTTTTCGGACGCGGAGATGGATACGCTGCTGCAAAATTGCCGGACGGCTTTGGGCGAGGAAGAGATGAAAGAAGCGTATCTTTTTATGGAAAGCCATTTTATTGACACAATACCGCAGATCAGCTTATACTACAGGACGAACGCGCTGCTATACGATGTATCTGTCAATATCATCGGCAGCGTCAGGGATATGAATATCTTTACCACGCTCCCAAATTGGTATATCTATACCGAGGATACGATCGGTTCGGCCGATACTGACCAGACGGCTGATACACAAGATACGCCAAGCGCGGAGGAATAGTGTGAACGGGGTTATCACAAGCACAAAAAATGAATTTGTGAAATACGCAAAAAGCCTGGGAACAAAAAAGGGCAGGAGGCAAACCGGCGCTTTTCTGGTTGAAGGCGAAAAATGCGTGCGCGAGCTGATTGCGCATAAACCGGAATGTTTGCAGTGCGTGGCCGTTCTCGAAAATTCGTTTACTGACCTCATAAACCTCGCGCAAAAGCTGGACAAGCCCGTATACATCGTGTCGGACAATGTGATGCGTGCCATCTGCGACAGCAAAACGCCGCAGGGTATTGCCGCGATCGCACTCATACCGGAATTCGAAGAGGCCTGCGACGGATTTGTACTCGCTCTTGACGACGTGCAGGATCCGCAAAACGTCGGAACGATGATCAGGACAGCGGACGCTGCGGGTTGCGCATGCGTTGTGCTGTCACGCGACAGCGCCGACTGCTTTTCGCCAAAGGCCGTACGCGCCTCTATGGGCAGCCTGTTCCATCTGCCCGTTATCAGAGCGGAACTGGGCGAACACATCGGCAAACTGGCCGCCAGGGGCTATCATATCGTCACGGCGCACCTCGCGGGAACGGAAAAGTATGATTTTGACTGGCAAAAAACATGCCTTGTGATCGGCAACGAGTCAAGGGGCGTGTCAGAGCAAATACAAAAGCGCTCGACGCATCTGATCAGGATACCCATGTATGGAAAAGCGGAGAGTCTGAACGCCGCTGTGGCCGCGGGCATACTCATATATAAAATACGTACTTGAATGACACGGTGGGCTATGCTATAATTCTTCTCAAATGCAGTGAAGCCTGACAAGTATCTGTGCAGTTTCGCAGCCGAAAGAGAGGGACGCCTCAGGCTGAAAGCGTCCGGTCTGTGTGCACGGAGAATATTCGCAGGCTGAGCAGCCCCCTGCGGGGGACGGTACGTTCCGTTATGACGCAAGAAGGCTTCATCATATATTGAAGTGAATTTGGGTGGTACCGCGGACTTTCGCCCCAAGGCGAGAGTTTTTTGTTTTTATTGGAAGGAGACAGATATGGAAAACAGTACGATGCTTGAAGAGATGGCCCTGCGCGCGCTGGATGAGATCGCCTGCAGCAAGGCCATGACAGAACTCGAGGGAATCCGTATCAGAACGCTCGGCAAAAAAGGTGAATTGACGGGCGCGCTGAGAAGCATGAAGGATATTC